>CAJOQM010000069.1 GCA_905236845.1 uncultured Lachnospiraceae bacterium
AAGCTCATAAGAAGAAAGTTGCTCCGGCGTTATGTCACCCACATATACGTCGGCATCCTTAAAGACTTCGTTTTTATCACGGACATCTTTAACAGTAATATCATCTGCCCCGTCAAAAACTCCGAAATCAACCCCCTGTCTTTTTAAAAGACCGGCAGATGATATGCCGCTTTTGCCGGCACCTATTATCAATACTTTTCCTTTAATATCATTAAGAGCCATTTATACGCCTCCCACATATAACGCAAATGTGCCCAGAAGACACAATAACACGCTGCAGATCGTAAATACCGTAACTACCTTGACTTCAGACCATCCGCCCAATTCAAAATGGTGGTGGATTGGAGCCATGCGAAATACCCTTTTCCCCCCGGTCTTTTTAAAATACGTAACCTGTATCATAACGGAAAGGACTTCCGCAAAATATATAAAGCCAACGATAAGGATATAGATAACAGTTCCCGTCATATATGCAGCCGCAGCTACAAAGCCGCCGAGGGCAAGGGATCCCGTATCGCCCATAAATATTTTTGCGGGATGATGATTGTATACCAAAAATCCCAAAAGAGCTCCTGCAAAAGTCAGACAGACAGCCTCCACATCCCCATTAAGCCTAAAGGACGCATATGCAAAAAACAAAGCGACAGGTATTGTAACACAGGATACCAGTCCGTCAAGCCCGTCTGTAAAATTCACTCCGTTTACAGTGCCTATTACCGCAAAATAAACAAGGACATAGCCAAAAAGTCCTATATGGAAAATCTGTCCCATAAAGGGGATTCTGATATCCGTAAATATACCCGAATTTGCGGTATATTGGGCGGCTATTATAAAAACCGTAGTCACAACGATCTCAAGAGCCATCTTCTGCCGGGGAAGCAGCCCGTCGCTTTTCCTCTTAACCACCTTAAGATAGTCATCAATAAATCCGATTATGCCAAAGCCCAAAGCAAGAGCAAGGACAGGCCAGATCGCAGGGTGGCGGAATCCCAAATATATCCCGGGTATCAATACTCCCGCAAGGATCATTACGCCGCCCATAGTGGGAGTACCTGTCTTTGCCTGATGGCTTTTGAGCTCTTCTCTTTCTGTCTGGGACGCCTTAAGCCGCCTTAAAGCGGGAATCACAAAAGGTCCCATAACGGCCACGGTACCAAAGGCTATGACCGCTCCTATTATCATATCGTAATACATTTTCACTCCTCTTGCCCGGTGCTTTCCGGAAAAATATTCATATACGGAAGAATCTCTTCAAATATATCATGAGCTATCTCTTCAGCAAAGCCGGCATGAGCCTGATCATCGGAATTAGGCTCGTCTACTACGACATAAACTACTACCTGGGGATCGTCTACCGGAGCAAATCCCACAAATGAAACAAGATAATTTTCCTTATCACGGGGGAGTTTTTCGCCGGTACCGGTCTTTCCGCCTATCTTGTACCCCTCAATCTGACAATCCGTACCGGTCCCCCTCTCTACGGTCTGATACAGATATTCCTTAAGAAGCTCAGAAGTCTCGGCGGATACTGTTTTCTTAAGGATAACGGGATCTATTGTACTTACGGTGTTGCCGTCGGAATCCACTATCTTTTTTGCCACATGAGGCCAGTAATAATCCCCTCCGTTTATAACGGAGCTAAAAGCACTTACAAGCTGAATCATGGTACAGTTGAAGTTTTGCCCGAAGGAATTTGTTGCAAGGTCAGTTGATATCATGTCTTCTTCGGTATGAATAAGGCTTGATGTAAGAGCTTCTCCCGGAAGATCTATAGTAGTGCGCAATCCAAAATTAAATACGTTCTGGAAATGACAGAAATTCGTCTTTCCCATTTTTGCCGCAATCTGCATAAGAGCGTCGTTGCATGATTCTTCGATGGCTCCTGACAAAGTCAGCATCCCGTGACCGTATATATGGGAGCAATGGATGGTATAGCCTCCCACTTCCTGATATCCGTCACAGTAAAAGCTGTCAGAATCACTGACGACTCCCGCATCCAGAGCTCCTGCTACGGTAAAGACCTTTGCAGTGGATCCCGGCTCATAGGTTTCAGTCACACAGTAATTCTGCCATATTTCATTAAGGGCATCAAGCTCCTCCTCATCTGTCATGACATTTATTTCTTCATCCGTATAATATGCGGTAAGATCACGGGGATTTGAAAGGTCGTAAGAAGGATACGAAGCCATGGCAAGGATTTCTCCGCTGTTTGGATCCATAACTATAACAGCGGTATTTTCGCTGCCGTCCTCATCCTCCCGGTATGCTCCGGCGTATTTTTCGTTAAACGCAAGAATCTTTTCTTCCACAATAGACTGAATATTAAGATCTATTGTACTTACCACAGTATTTCCGTCCTTTGCGGCAATAACGGTAGACTCCACATTACTGTCGGAATTTAAGTATCCGTACTCCCGCCCGTCTACACCCGTAAGCTCATCATCATAGGAAGATTCCATCCCTGCCATACCTGTGCCGTCTGATGCGGTAAAGCCGATAAGCTCCGAAGCCAGAGTAGGATACGGATATTCCCGCTGATACTCCGTTTCAAACCACACTCCTCCTATATTGGGGTAGTTTTCATTATCATTCATTCTTTCTGCAAATTCCGAGATTTCCCCATAAGAAAGCTTTTCAAGAAGCTTTTTATACTGGCTTTGCGGGTTTTCCGAAATATAATTTTCAAGCTCCGTGCTTGAAAGCTCCGGAAAGCATTCGCAAAGTGAGGTGATCGTCGGGGTAACGTCATCGGAATCCGTCAAAAGGACTTTCGTATCCAGAATAAGATTATAGACCTTTGTGGATGTGGATATAATAGTTCCGTTCCTGTCTGTAATATCTCCCCGTTTATAAGGGATGGATGTGCTGTCATAGGATTGCTGCGAAAGGACGATCTTGGCATATGCGCTTCCGCTTACTGCGTTGATTCTTGTCAATACCCCTATCAATGCAACAAAAGCAAGCGTGATGGCTCCAAAAGTAAGCATCAGCTTGCGTTTCATTGTTATATGTATTCTTTTAAATTTCAACTTCTTCATCTGGCCTGTTTCATATAGTCTGTCTCATCCACGGAATAATATACGATCTGGTCTGCGTCGGGATATTGCATCCCCATGGCAAACGCCCTGGCTTTAACATAATCAAGGTCAGTTGATGTCTCTATGTTAAGCTCTGTCTCGTCATTGTCGGATCTTAAATTTATTATCTCAGACTCAAGAGACGAAATGGATGAGATATGGTTCGTTATCTGCGACTGCATATATATGTATATGCCGCAGATAGAAAACAACACGCTGGTACATACCATAAGAAACATAACATAGACCGGGCTCATATAAAGAGCGCGTTCCCTGTTTCTTGCGGTGCGGCGCAGTTCCATCTGCTTGCGGCGGTTCTTTAAGATCTTGCTGTCTTTTCTGACATTATGCCTTAAAGGAGATGCGTCGGCACGTCTTACAGTATTTCCTTCAATCTCAAATGTACCGATTTGTGCGCTTTTTGTCAAATTTTTTCTTTCAGTTTCAGGCATGGCATCCTCCCATCCTTTTTACTTTATTTCCGCCCTTTTGAAGACCCGAAGCTTCGCACTGTGAGCTCTGGGATTTTTTTCCAATTCTTCTTCAGATGCGGTAATCGGTTTCCTTGACGCCAATCCTTTGGCTTTTCTTCCGCAGGTGCACATCGGAAATTCCGGAGGGCATATGCAGGGGTTTTGTGCTGTTTTAAACTTCTCTTTTACTATCCTGTCTTCCAGAGAATGAAAGGTAATAACCGCAAGGACTCCGCCCGGATTCAAAATATCTATCATTCCTTCGAGACTTTCGGAAAGCTGGGTAAGCTCTCTGTTTAGCTCGATCCTTACCGCCTGAAAAACCCTGGCTTCCGGATGAGCTTTCTTCGTTCTTATCTTTGCGGGGATGGCTGCCTTTATGACTTCCGTAAACTCCCCTGTAGTTTCTATTGGTTTTTGCGCCCTTCTTTTTACTATGTGTGACGCTATATTTTGAGCAAATTTTTCTTCGCCGTATTCCCTGAATATCCGTGCAAGCTCCGCCTTGTCATATGTATTTATCACATCCCGGGCGCTTAAGCTGTCTTCCCTGTCCATTCTCATATCTAAAGGAGCATCCGGATCCCTGTAGGAAAATCCCCTTTGAGGATCGTCAAACTGATGGGAGGAGACGCCGAGGTCAAGAAGAATTCCGTCAACCGCCTCGACCTCGAGGCGTCTAAGCAAAATGAACAAATGCTCGTAAGTGTCTTTAATTATTGTTACCCTGTCTTTATAAGGTTCAAGCCGCTTTGAAGCTGCTTCTATGGCTTCGGAATCTCTGTCTATCCCGATGAGCCTTCCGCCATCTACAAGGCGCTTTGCGATTTCAAAGGAATGTCCGCCGCCGCCCAATGTGCAGTCAACGTATATACCGTCGGGCTTTATATCCAGCGCTTCTATGGTTTCTTCCAACAAAACGGATGTATGCTTAAATTCCATCATCAAATATTAAAACCAAGCTCCGAAAGATCTGTGGCAATATCATCCAGGTCATCATAGTCGTTGTATTCATTCCACTTATCAACATCCCAGATTTCCACTCTGTCAAGGACTCCCGTAAGGACGACTTCCTTTTTCAGACCCGCATGTTCCCTCAAAGCCGAGGGTATCAGTATCCTTCCCTGTTTATCGGGCTCTGCCACTGCGGCCTTTGCGGTAAAGAATCTGATAAATTTCCTGGCATCGTTATTTCCGGTACCCGGAAGTTCTCTTAACTTCTCTTCAAACTCCTCCCAGGCATCCATAGGATAAGCAAAGAGGCATCCGTCCGTTCCGCGGGTCAGCATAAACTCATCCCCCAGCTTCTCCCGAAGCTTTGCGGGAATGGTAAGCCTGCTCTTATCATCAATTGTATGAGAATATTCCCCCACGAACATGGTCTTCACCACTTCCTACCACTTTGCTCCACTTTCTACCACTATAGCCCACATTCTACTACTAATCCCCCACAAATGCAAGCCAAAAATTAAAAAAAAATTAAAAAACTTTAAAAATACTATATACGATGGGGCTTTTTGAAACGAAACACCAGATATTGGGTAGAGGGCACAAAAAAAGCAGGAGCTAAATCGCTCCTGCTTACTAAAATCAGTTCCTTATAACGAATGTATTGCGCTTTCCTGGAATTCTATGCCGCACTCGGCAAGGGTGGGATTCTTCGTATCCTTATCGCTAAGGATGATTTCCCCCACTTCCGGCCACTTTATCCCAACCCCAGGGTCGTTCCAGATGATGCCGCCTTCGTCCTCGGGATGATAGACCTCGTCGCATTTATAGGCGAATTCCGCATAGTCGGAAACCACTACAAATCCATGGGCAAAGCCTCTGGGTATCATAAACTGCTTTTTGTTCTCTCCGGAAAGAAGGACGCCTTCCCACTTGCCGTATGTCGCAGACCCCTTTCGCAAGTCAACAGCTACATCAAACACCTCTCCGGAAAGCACCCGAACAAGCTTTGCCTGGGGATGAGTCTTCTGGAAATGCAGCCCCCGAAGCACCCCTTTGCGGGATGAGGACTGGTTATCCTGAACAAAATCATAGCATAGTCCCGCCTCGTCAAAGTCTGTTTTTTTGTATGTCTCCATGAAATATCCCCGGTTGTCGCCGTAGGATTTAACATCGATAACATACACACCTTCAATAGAAGTCTTATTAAAAGTAAAATTGCTCATCTTATTTATCCGCCTTTCTCATTGCTTCCTTAAACATCTTTACATTACCTGCTATATCGCCCTTAAATACAGAGCTTCCCGCTACTATTACATTTGCGCCGGCTTCCAATATATCGGAAATATTGTCCTTTGAAGCTCCTCCGTCTATCTGGATATCCGTATGGAGTCCTTTTTCATTGATAATATTCCTCAACTCCCTAATCTTATCATAACAGTATGGGATAAAGGACTGTCCGCCGTATCCGGGGTTTACCGTCATAATAAGAACCATATCAGCAAGCTCAAGAGCAGACAGCACATCCGAAAGAGGAGTCATGGGATTTAATGCGACTCCAGCCGGAAGACCCTCATCCTTTACCATATGAAGCGCCCTGTCCAGGTGATTAGTGCTTTCCGCATGCACCGTTATCCTGTCTGCTCCGGCATCTATAAAATCCCGAATATGAAGCTCGGGGCTTTCTATCATAAGATGTACATCAAAAGGAATGTCAAAGGATTTTTTAAGCGACGATAAAACCGGCGTTCCGAATGAAATAGAAGGAACAAATCTCCCGTCCATAACATCAAAATGAAGCCAGTCGGCTCCTGCGTCCTTTGCTTCATTAATCTGCTCCGATGCCCTTGCAAAATCCAAAGAAAGGATAGAGGGTGCAAGCACATAATTCATTTAATATCTCCTCCTTGTTTTAAGCTCCGTATAGAGCCTGCAATAATTTTCGTAACGGGGCTTTGAAATATCTCCCCGGTTTAAAGCCTCTATGACTTCACAGCCCGGCTCCGATATATGGGAGCATCCCCTGAATCTGCATTTTTCTTCGTATGGCGCAAACTCAGGCATAAAAGAAGACAGCTCCTTAGCCTCCATATTGTCAATTATAAGGGAGGTAAAGCCCGGAGTGTCCATAACAAATGTATCATCCAACCCGTCTGCGGGGAAGATCTCACTGTGACGGGTGGTATGTTTGCCCCGGTTTATTTTCCTGCTGATATCCCCTGTTTCCATATTGGCATCAGAACACAGGCGGTTTATCAAAGTGGATTTTCCTACTCCCGAGGGTCCGGAAAAAACAGTGGTCTTTCCTTTGATAATATCCGAAAGCCCTTCTATTCCGTCACCCGTCAATGCATTCGTAAACAAAACGGGACATCCGGTATTTATGTACCGGCCCAGAAATTCATCCTTAAGCTTGTCCGTCAGTCTGTCAGACTTGTTAAAGCACACTGCACAGGGTATCCCCTGAGACTCCATAGATATCATAAATTTATCCGCAAGAGGAAAATTAGGATCCGGACCTGATACCGCAAGGACTATAAGTGCCATATCCGCATTCGATACTTCCGGTCTTACAAGCTCGTTTTTTCTGGGAAGTATTTCATCTATATTGCCTTCCCTGTCTCCTTCGTGGGTAACGGTCATTTTCACCATATCTCCCACCAGAGGCTTCACCTTTTCCTTTCGGAATATTCCTCTTGCCCTGCACGCCCATTCCCCTTCTCCGGGGACATAGACATAGAAGAAGCCGCCAATGCTTTTAACAATCTTTCCCGTCACTGGGTAACCTCTACGGTAGAGGCGGCAGGTCCCAGGCTTACCACAAGGGTTACGGTAGAGCCGTCCTCCACCTCGGTTCCGGATTCAGGAGACTGGCTTATGACAACTCCGCTTTCAACCGTATCCGAATATTCCTCCGTATAGGTGCAGTTAAGACCGTAATTGGACAATGTAGTCTTCGCCGTAGCAAGAGAATTGCCGGCCACATTAGGTACGGGAGTGTAGGAGACCTCGGCTCCCTGACTTACCACGATAGTAATGGTAGAGCCGTATTCTACGGTAGAACCTGCCGTAGGCGACTGGCTTATGACATAGCCGGACTCTACGGTATCGCTGTATGCGGTCTGCACATCCACACTGAACCCTGCATCCTTAAGGGTACTTTTTGCTTTCTTTTTCGTAAGTCCCGTAACGGAAGGCACGGAGGCTGTCTTTGCGCCCCGGCTTACCGTAAGGGTAACCGTAGTCGAAGAACTAAGGGCTGTTCCCGATGCGGGATCTGTGGAAATAACATTGCCCGCTTCTACCGTATCGCTGTATTCATAGGTGGTAGTGCCGTAGGTTATGCCCTTTGCGTCAAGAGCAGTCTTTGCCGCATCCTCGCTCATCCCAGTAACGTCTATCATGGTAGTTGAGCTTGTAGAATCCGAATCCGTAGTGCCGGAGGATGATTCGCTGCCATTACTGATAGTCACGGAAACCGTGGTATTTGCCTCTGCCTGTTCACCGGATGCGGGATCCTGGGATATTATGTCACCCTCTGCCACAGTGTCGGAATATTCATATCCTGCCTTGGATATACCAAGATTAAGCTCATTTAATGCTTCTTTCGCCTCATCATAGGTCATTCCCGACACATCGGGTACCGTTATCGTCTCGCTGGTAACTTCCGTATCATCGGAGGAAGAGCCGCAGGACTTGAATATACCAAGGACAGACCCCAGGAAAAACAGCACTATGGCAAGTATAAGAACTACGACGACTATGCCCATGATAGTCATGGCCTTTTCCATGCGGGGATTCAAAAATCCCTTGTCGTCATCGTCATAATCATATTCTTCCTCGTCTTCTTCCGCTCTATCCTCTTCCATCATTGAAGATACAGCTCTTGCCCTTACGGCATTTACATCATCCGTATTGTACAGAATAGTCTTTGCCCCTTCGCTTGCGGGAATAACTACAAAATTCTCATTGGGATTAACCAGAGATTTTTTCAAATCCGTAAGAAGATCTGACATGCTTTGATATCGCCTGTCGGGGCTCTTCTGGGTACATTTCATTATTATGCCGTTTAATGCAACGGGAAGATCCGAAGCATAGACACCCGGCTCTACAATATCATCCTGGAGATGGGCTACAGCCACAGCTACCGGAGTATCTGCCGTAAAGGGAACCCTGCCTGTCACCATCTCATACATTACTATACCCAGAGAATAAATATCGCTCTTTCCGTCTACAAAGCCGTTACGCGCCTGTTCAGGGGAAATATAATGGACAGAGCCCATAACGTCGGAATTTATGGTATCGGTAGATGCGGCTCTGGCTATACCAAAATCCGTTACTTTCACCTTTCCGTCAGTGGATATCATTATATTCTGGGGCTTAATATCCCTGTGAACCACCTGGTGATGATGTGCATCCTCTATACCCTTTGCCACCTGAATCGCTATGGATACGGATTCTTTCCAGGAGAGGCGTCCCTTCTTTTCGATATAAGTCTTTAAGGTAATGCCCTCTATGCATTCCATAACGATATAATTCTCGCCTCTTTCCTGCCCTACGTCGTAAATATTTACGATATTGGGATGGTTAAGGCCTGCAGCCGCCTGGGCTTCCACCTGGAATTTCGCCAGAAACTGGGGGTCCTGGGCAAATTCGGATTTCAACACTTTTATGGCTACATTTCTGTTTAGCGTATGATCTAAAGCTTTATACACCAGAGACATTCCTCCGGTGCCTATCTGATCTAATATTTCATATCGCCCTTCTATGTATGTTCCCTTTTCAAACATATCTAACTCCTGTCATTAAGTCTCTATATAAACAACCGATATATTATCGGTACCGCCGTTATCATTTGCCGCTTTTATAAGGCGCTCTACCTTTTCCACCGGGTCAAGCCCCGTACGCACGAGCTGCTCTATCCTCTGATTGTCAAGCATATTTGTAAGTCCGTCCGAGCAAAGCAAAATCTCGTCATGGGGTCTTAATGCCCTCTTAAAACAGTCAACCTCCAGAGTGGGAAAGACTCCCACGGCTCTGGTTATAACGTTTTTCTGGGGATGAATACGGGCGGCCTGTTCCCTGAGCCTTCCGTTATTTACCATCTCCTGGACATAAGAATGATCCTTTGTTACCTGCTCTATATTTTTATTTATAATATAAAGCCTGCTGTCACCCACATTAAAAGCATAGAGAATCCCGTCTTTTATGACAGCCGCCACAAATGTAGTCCCCATTCCGTTCTTTTCCGGATCGCTCATGGAAATTCTGTACAATTCCTCGTTGGTCTTAACCAAAGCATCCGTGATAACGATATTCGGATCCGGGCGATTGTCTGCAGATACCAGTGTCACCAGCTTTTCTATGGCAAATCTGGAAGCAAAATCTCCTGCCCTGTGACCACCCATGCCGTCAGCTACGGCAAAAAGATTGGGAAGCGTCCCCAGAGGTCCGTCTTTTGAATATATGGAATCCTGGTTTGTTTCCCGGACTCTTCCCGTATCGGTTTTTGAATAAGTCTTCATGATAACTGTTGTTGCTCCTTGTTGTGCCGGCTTCGAAGCTGCCCGCAGGCGCCGTTTATATCCCGGCCGGTTTCCCTTCTAATAGTAGCATTTATTTTGTATTTTTCAAGTTTCTTTTTAAATTCCAGCGCCGCCTTGCGTGAACTTTTGAAGTTTTCATCCCGCCCGCCGGGGTTTACGGGAATAATGTTTATATGAGCATCTTTTCCCTTAAAAAGGGCTCCGAGGGCTCTTGCATGTTCATCGGTATCATTTACCGAATCAATAAGCGCATATTCATAAGTAACTCTTCTTCCCGTCTTTTTAAAATATTCATCACATTCTTTCAAAACCTCATCGAGCCCGTATCTTTTTGCCACAGGCATTATCTTTTCCCTTGTAGCCTGATCCGAGGCGTGAAGCGAGAGAGCAAGCGTCAGGGGAATGCCTTCTTCAGAAAGCTTTTTTATTCCCGGGACAATGCCGCAGGTAGAGACCGTAATATTCCTTGCGCTTAGATTATAGCCCCTTTCGTCTGTTAAGAGCCTTATAAATCTTACCACATTATCATAATTATCCAAAGGCTCTCCCATTCCCATAACTACCACATGACCGATTCTTTCGTCTATATCGCAGCTTACGGTGTATATCTGGGACAATATCTCATAGGCGCTCAAATTCCTTTTCCGGCCGTCTATGCCGGATGCGCAAAAGACGCACCCCATAGCGCACCCCACCTGGGTGGAAACACATATGGTGACTCCGTATTCATAGCGCATAAGGACAGTCTCTATATATTCCCCGTCCCGGGTTTTGAAAAGATATTTGCGTGTTCCGTCAATCTTCGAAATAAGTCTCTCTTCCGTTTCAAGAAAAGGGATAAAGCAGTCCTCTTTCAGTTTTTCCCGAAGCTTTTTGGATATATCCGTCATTTCATCAAAAGAAGTGACTCTTCTTTCATGAATCCAGGAAAAAATCTGGGCAGCTCTGTAAGAAGGCTCCTCAAGTCCTTTTATATAATCCTTAAGCTCGCTTAATGTCAAAGATCCTGCATCCGTATTTGCGCTGATCCCGTCCATCAGATATTTCTCCTGAATATGGCGTAATAAAATCCATCCATCCCGGAATCCGACATATCGGGAACTATCTCCCTTTCCGCAAGAAGCTCAAGATCAAGATTTTCCGCAGCCCATTTTGCATTATCACTGTTTTCAAAATGATTTACGGTGCAGGTCGAATACACCAGATATCCTCCGGGTACTGTATATTTGGAGCACACGGAAAGCATATCTTTCTGTGTTCCTGCGAGAAATTCTATATCATCGGGACTTACCCTGTGACGGATGTCCGGCTTTCTGCCTGTGACTCCAAGTCCCGAACAGGGTGCATCCACAAAGACAAGATCATACTTTCCGATATCATCTTCGTTAAGAACCAGGGCGTCTTTAAGGGAAGTATTTATAATTTTTCCGTATCCCATACGGGCAATATTTTCGTCGAGCTTTTGCTTTTTGCGCTCCGTAATATCTCTTGCTTCTATCCTTACCCGCTCTCCCAGAAGATTTGCCGCATAAAGGCTTTTGCCTCCCGGAGCCGCACATACATCCAGCATTTTCATGGGCTTTTCCGAATTATAAAGGTATGCTCCTGCGACCTCCAGAGCGTCCCGGACCGCTATCCCGCAGCTTTTGTTCTGGATATAGAAATATCCTTTCTGGTAGGCTTCAAGCTTTCTTATATCTCCCAGATTGCTTGCATACATCGCCCCCGGGAAGTCTTTGCTTTTTTCGACCTTTACTCCTGCTTTTTTGAGCGCCTCAAAAAGCTTATCAGGCTTTATCTTGCGTTCGTTTGTCCACAAATACACAGGTGCATCGCTTGCGGAAATCGACTTAAGCATATTCTCGCAGACGGCAAAACCCATATAATCATTCCACATCCTGACTATCCATCTTGGCATGGAATAAGTAACACTCAAAAATCCCACGGGATCCGAAGCTGCGTCAGGCAAAGTTACATTAAAATCCTCATCGCTTATGGTGCGTAGGACTCCGTTTACAAAGGAGCAAAGACCTGCCATGCCCCGGCGCTTTACCAGCTTTACCGCCTCATTTACGGCAGCATAGCCCGGCACCCTGTCCATAAACAAAAGCTGATAGGATGATACCCGAAGGACATTGCGAATATAAGGCTTCATTCTTTTAATCTTAAGAGAAGAAACCTGTTCAATGCAATAATCAATATATACCATCTCCTGGAGCGTTCCTTCAAGAAGCCTGGTATATAAAGCCCGATCCTCGCCCTTTAAGGGCTTTAGCCGGTTGTATTCTTTTTCCAGGGCTTCGCTTAAAAGCCTGCCCTTTTCATTGATTTCCATGAGAGAATCCACAGCTCTCTCACGGGCATTTGCCATGGCCATTTTTTTCTCCAAAAATCATTCGCCCAATCTGGTACCGTCATCAAGCCTCACGCCGCGCAGAAAAGCCGCAGCATCCATACGTTTTTTCCCTTCAAGCTGCAGGGATTTTATCTCAAGCTCTCCTTCGCCACAGGAAACAAACATCCTGCTGCCCTCCCTGACAATAATGGTTCCGGGGATGATACCGTTTTCATCTTTTGCTTCCGGCTTCTTAGGTATTATGTCAACTGCGCTTGTTTCCCATATCTTAAGGGTTTTTCCTTTCAGATAAGTAAAAGCGCAGGGCCAGGGACTCATTCCCCTGACAAAGCAGGACAATTCGCCGGCGCTTTTTTCAAAATCCATCTTTCCGTCAGACTTCTTGATCATAGCAGTATAGGAAGCTCTGCTTTCATCCTGGGGAGTATATGTCGCTTTCCCTTCTTCTATAGCTCTTAAAGCTTCTTTTATAAGCCTTCCTCCTTCATAGGAGAGCTTATCAAAAAGAGTTTCGGCAGTGTCATTATCATCTATGGCAACCTCTCTTACCATAATGACATCCCCCGTATCAATCCCCTCATCCATTCTCATGGCGCTTACGCCGGTTATTTTTTTGCCGTCGATAATAGCCCTTTGAATAGGAGAAGAGCCTCTGTATTCCGGAAGGATTGATGCATGTATATTTACGCAGCAATATTTTGGTATATCCAGCACCCTTTTTGTAAGAATCTGTCCAAAGGCAGCAACAACCATAAAATCCGGCGCAAGGTCTTCGAGTTTTTTTACTGCCTCCTCGTTTTTCAAGGAAGAGGGCTGATACACCTCAATGCCGTGCGACAATGCCGCTTCCTTGACGGGAGATGCCGTCAAAGCACCGTGTCTTCCCTTGGGCTTATCCGGCTGGGTTACCGCAAGGCATACGTCGCATCCCATATCCACAAGGGCATCAAGCACGGGAACGGCAAAGTCCGGCGTTCCCATAAATATCACTTTCATAGACTATTCTCCGTCCGGGGCTTCCATATCTCTTATGCCGCCTTCTGCTATCTCCACATAAACCCTGCCTTCGAGATGATCAATCTCATGGCATATGGCTCTTGCAAGGAGACCTTCCGCCTCTATCCTGTATTCTCTCATATCAAGGTCAAAGGCTTTCGCAACAACATGCATTGGCCGGGTCACCGTGCCTACCTTACCCGGTACCGAAAGACAGCCCTCATCTCCCGTCTGTTCTCCATCTGACTCCAAAATCTCCGGATTTATCATAATAATGGGATTGGCCTCTTCTTCATCCGAAGTAACATCTATTACAACAAGCCTCTTTAAGACTCCTACCTGGGGAGCCGCAAGCCCTACGCCGTTTGCTTCATACATGGTATCAAGCATATCCTGGGCAAGCTCTTTAATCCTGGGGGTCACATTTTCTATAACCCTGCATTTTTTTGCGAGAATCTCGTCTCCGTATGTACGTATCTGTCTTAATGCCATTTTCTACCTCTAATTTATTTCAAACTGAACTGAACATCCCGAATAAACGGAATCTTCCTTTATCCTGTCTTCACCTATATCCTTAAGCTTTATAAGAGCGGCTCTTGTGGCGGATTTAATATAAATAATCCGTCTGTATGTATCGTTTATCTTTGCAATGGGCGGGCTTGACGGTCCCATAATGCGAAGCTTTTCCGATTCGTATTTTGCAAATACATCCTTTAATGCCTTTGCGGCATTTTCGCAGCAATCTTCTTTCCTTGCGGATATAAGGACGCTTTCCATATGAGATACCGGGGGATATCCCATCGTCTTTCTGTAAAAAATCTCCTTTTCATAGAAAGAGGCATAATCCTGGGTCGCAGCAGACTCTATACTGTAATGCTCGGGAGAATAAGTCTGTATGATAACTTCTCCTTTCTTTGAGCCTCTTCCTGCCCTGCCCGCTGCCTGGGTAAGGAGCTGGAATGTCTTTTCCGCCGCCTTGTAATCCGGAGAATACAGGGATATATCCGCAGCCGCCACACCTACAAGGGTCACGTTGGGAAAATCGTGTCCCTTTACTATCATCTGGGTTCCTATAAGTATATCAGCTTCGTTATTTGCAAACGCCGAAAGTATCTTTTCGTGGCCGTCCTTATTGCGAGTAGTGTCTGCATCCATACGCAGTATCTTTGCCCTGGGGAAAAGCTTTTGGGTAATATCCTCAAGCATCTGGGTTCCGCCCTTAAATCCCCTTACGGCTGCAGAACCGCACTCGGGACAGGTTCTTATATAAGGCATTGAATAGTCACAATAATGACATATCAATTTACCTCCCCTGTGCTCCTTTAAGGAAACGTCACAATGAGGGCATTTTACCACATAACCGCATGAGCGACAAGTGACGAACCCTGCCATTCCTCTTCTGTTTATAAAAAGCATGGTCTGCTCCTTGTTTTCGAGCCTTTTGGATATGGCTTTCCTAAGCTCATTGCTTATGGCAGACCTGTTTCCCTCTTTAAGCTCGGAGCGCATATCAACTATGCGGGCTTTAGGTAAAGGCTTTCCGTTTGCCCTTTGGGGAAGCTCATAAAGCTTAAACTGTCCCCTCCTTGCGGCATAATAGCTTTCCACGGAGGGAGTGGCAGAGCCTAATACAAGAGTCGCATCGCAAAGCCTTGCAAGCTCTGTAGCTACTCCTCTTGCGTCATATTTGGGTACGGATTCGCTTCTGTATGCCCCCTCGTGCTCTTCGTCTATTATGATAAATCCTATATCCTTAAAAGGCGTAAACAAGGCAGACCTTGGTCCTATTATTACATCTATCTCTCCGTCCCTTGCCCTTAAATACTGGTCGTACCTTTCCCCTTCACTCATTTTCGAATGAAGGAAAGATACCCTGTCCTTAAACCTGCCGTAAAACCGCATAACAGTCTGGTATGTAAGGGCTATCTCGGGTATCAGCATTATGGAGGCTTTCCCCATGGAAGCGGCATGAGCGATAAGCTCCATGTAGATCAAAGTCTTGCCGCTACCCGTGACTCCGTGAATAAGACAGGTATCATGCCTTCCCTCGTCAAAATCCTTTATGATCCCGTCACATATTTCCTTTTGCTCCGGATTAAGCTCCGGCGGCTTTTCGTTGTAAGAGCTGCTTTCTACGGGATTTCGAAGCTCATTTGTCTTTTCCGTCAGGATATATCCGGCTTCTTCAAGCCCTTTTATAACAGCAGATGATATGTTCAGCTTTCCGGTAACTACCTCATAGGGTATGCGGGGCTCTTTAAGCAGAGCCCCCAAAAGCCTGGCTCTTGCCATATATTTTCTGTGCTCGCAAAGACTCATATATTCCAGAGCCCGCTCTTTTGAAGATGACAGCACGACCGTCCTTCTCGTAAGATGGGAAATCTTTTTCTTTACGGGAAGGACGGTCTTTAAGGCTTTCGTCATTGTACCGCCATAATTATTCTTTATCCACGCCGCAAGAGCTATCATTCTCTCATCTGCGGCAACAGCATTTCCCTCAACGGCTTCTATTTTTTTTATCCGGGACGGATCATAAGAAGGATCGTCCGTAAGCTCTACTACATATCCCATCCTTTCCTTATCGGATTTTCCGAAAGGAATCCGCACCTTAACGCCTTCGGATATCCTGTCCTTAAGCTCTCCGGGAATAGCATATGTAAAAGCCCTGTCCACTTTTTCGTGGGATATATCTATTATGACCTTTGCATATCCGGACAATTCACATACCTTCTTCCCTTATTATATCAGCTACAAGCTCCCTTTCGTCCATATGGTGCTTGACGCCGCAGATTTCCTGATAATCCTCGTGTCCCTTTCCCGCAAGGATAATAACATCCCCGTCGAGGGCTTCCTTCATGGCATAACGGATGGCTTCTTTCCTGTCGGGAATCTTTATATAAAGGCCGTTTGTCTTCTTCATGCCGGTCTCTATATCGTTAATAATATCCATAGGATCTTCGTTCCTTGGATTATCGGAGGTAATAATGGTAAAATCCGCCATATTCCCGGCGATCTCTCCCATCTCGAACCTCCTGGTCTTTGACCTGTTCCCGCCGCATCCGAAAAGGACTACAAGACGTTTTATATCATAATGCCGAAGGGATGTTATAAGGCTCTTTAAGCTCATGGCGTTATGGGCATAGTCTATCATCAAAGAATAATTCCCCGGCACATCCAAAGGCTCTATTCTTCCCTTTACCTTTGCGGACAAAAGGGCTGAAAGAATATCATCATCCGATACATTAAACCTGTCGCATACCGCTATGGCGCAAAGGGAATTGTACACCGTAAAGTCTCCGGGGATGGATACCCGCGCCGTAATATTTCTCCTGCCTTCCACATTGTATTTAACACCCAGTACTCCTGCATCATTTGTATACGAAACATCGCAGGCTCTGTAATCCGCCTTTTCTGAAAATCCGTAAGTAAGAACATCACATGTATGATCTTTTAAGACTCTTTCCCAAAGAGGATCATCCGTATTTACAAGGCCCAGACGGCATTGCTTAAAAAGCAGGCTCTTGCAGTAAACATAGTCGTCAAAGGATGAATGTTCATTTGGACCTATATGGTCTTCTTCGAGATTGGTAAATATACCGATATCAAAGATAAAGCCTTCCGTGCGCTTTAGCATAAGACCCTGGGAGGACACCTCCATAACAACGGCCTTAAGTCCCTCATCCCTCATCATGGCAAAATATTCCTGTATAACGTATGATTCGGGAGTCGTGTTCAGGGCGGGAATCCTTTTATCGCCGATTATGGCTTCTATAGTACCTATAAGACCCGTGGGAATCCCGGCGTTTTCGAGGATAGACTTAATCATATAGGTCGTTGTGGTCTTTCCCTTGGTTCCGGTGATTCCTATTACCTTAAGGCTTGATGCGGGGTGGTCAAACCAGGCAGCGGACAAAAGAGCAAGCGCAAGCCTTGTATCGGGAGTTTTGTAAATAATGGGGGTGCCGCCCGGTATGTCGCCCGGCGTTATGTCAACCTCATGCTCGACTACAATAGCGCAAGCCCCTTTTTCAAAAGCTTCCTTTGCCGCATCATGCCCGTCAAAATTCGCTCCCTTTATGCATACAAAAATGCATCCGGGCTCAATTTTTCTTGAGTCATATACCAAAGAGGTGATATCCGGATTCCCCTCACCGAATATCACTTCTCCTTCAAGTTCTTTGGTTAATTTGTCAAAAAGCATTCTAATACCCCGATTCTTCAAGAATATCTACTGCTTCGGAGAGCTTTTCAAGAACCTCTTCAAGGCTGTCAATAAGCTGTCCGGCCTCTTCGCCTTTTTCCGTATCCCGGGCGTCATCATCCAGATCATCATAGAAATCCTCTTCCTCTTCCTTGATGTCCGTAATAATCTCCGCAATATCCCGGATTTCTTCAACCAGTTCCTGCAGTTTTTCTTCTTTTTGACTGTTCATGGCTCTCCTTTCCCGGCGTTTCATGCGATAGGCGCCCGCCTGTCCGCATTAATATAAACCCGTTTAATCAGCATTCTCCCGGAATTCCGATAGCTCCATGCATCTTTCTTTATCCTGCTTTAATACAGCTTCTGTAAATTCATCCACTGTCATGGTCGTGCTCTTGTTCGTATCTCTGTGGCGCACCGTAACGGTATTGTCATTTGCTTCATTCTGACCCAATACCAGCATATAAGGAATGCGCTGCTCCTGCTGTGCCTCACGGATCTTGTAGCCTATCTTTTCGTCCCGCTCATCTATTGCCACACGTATGCCCGCATCAAAAAGCTTATCGTATACGCTTCTTGCATATTCATTGCTCTTGTCGGATACGGGAAGTATCTTTGCCTGTATGGGAGCTATCCACACAGGGAATTTGCCTGCAAAATGCTCTATAAGGATTCCAAGGAACCTCTCAACGGAGCCGAAAAGCACCCTGTGAAGCATGACAGGGGTATGCTCCGAGCCGTCCTCTCCCACATAAGAAATCTCAAAATTCTGGGGCATCTGGAAATCCAGCTGCACGGTACCGCACTGCCATGTACGGCCGATGCAGTCCTTAAGATGGAAATCTATCTTCGGACCGTAGAATGCGCCGTCCCCTTCGTTAATGATATAATCAATCCCCATATTTGAAAGGGCGTTGGAAAGACCGCTCGTCGCCTTTTCCCAGTCCTCATCGCTTCCCATATGGTCTTCGGGCATGGTAGAAAGCTCAACGAAATATTCAAAGCCAAACTTCGTATATACTTCATCTATAAGACCTACGATACGCTTTATCTCATCCTCAATCTGATCCATGGTAACAAAGATATGGGCATCATCCTGATGGAAGCACCGTACCCTCATAAGACCGTGAAGCTGGCCGGATTTCTCATATCTGTGCACATGGCCAAACTCCGCCATACGCAAAGGAAGCTCCCTGTAGGAACGGGGTCTGTCGGAATATACAAGCACGGCACCCGGGCAGTTCATGGGCTTTACGCACAGGGTCTCACCATCTATCTCGGAGGTGTACATATTGTCCTTATAGTGATCCCAATGACCGCTCTTTAACCACAAAGACTGATCCATCATAATGGGGGTCTCTATTATCTGATATCCCTCTCTTCTGTGGAGCTCCTTCCAGTATTTCATAAGGCTGTCTCTTATGGTCATACCGTTAGGCAGCATAAAGGGGAAGCCTGCCGCCACATCCTTAAATGTAAATATATCCATCTGGCGGCCGATTTTTCTGTGATCGCGTTTAAGAGCTTCTTCCTGCTGCTTTTCAAATTCGGCAAGCTCGTCTTTGGTAGCAAATGCCGTGCCGTTAAGCCTTGTAAGCATCTTGTTGTTCTGGTCTGCGCGCCAGTATGCGCCCGAAAGCGCCGTGAGCTTAAATGCCTTAAGAGCCTTTGTATATGTAATATGCGGGCCTGTACACATGTCAATATATTCTCCCTGCTGGAAGAAAGTTATGCGGGTGCCCTCGGGGAAATCTCCTATATGCTCTACCTTGTAGGTCTCGCCCCGGTCCTCCATAAGCTTTATGGCTTCTGCCCTGGGGAGTTCAAATGTCTTAAAGGGGAGATTCTCCTTTACTATCTTTCTCATTTCGTCCTCGATACGGGATACATCCTCATCCGTAATCTTTGCATCCCCGGGATCTATGTCATAATAAAAGCCCTTCTCTGTAGCAGGTCCGAATGCAAACTGTGCATCCGGATACAGGCGCTTTACGGCCTGCGCCATGATATGTGCCGCAGAGTGCCTTATTACCTCAAGCTCTTCTTCCTTGGGGCATTCTATTACATTTCCGTCATTTTGCAGTATCTTCATCTGGATAATACTCCTTTTTTTAGTCTGTGCCTGGGAAATATATGCCCGCATATCCGCAAACCGGACTTGTGCGCATATATTCCTCAAGACTTTTATAAAAAAAATGTCCCGTCCGACCTGCAAGCAAGCTCGCATTCCGCACGAGACATTATTAAATCAACGCTATGTCTGAATTATTTCTTCTTCTTGTTAACAGCGTCCTTCAGAGCCTTGCCTGCCTTGAACTTCGGTGCATTGGATGCAGCGATCTTCATGGTAGCGCCGGTCTGGGGATTCCTACCCTCGCGAGCAGCTCTCTTGGTAACTTCGAATGTACCGAAGCCTACGAGCTGGATCTTCTCGCCCTTCTTAAGTTCCTCAGCTACTACGTCTGTGAAAGCCTGAAGGCATGCGCCTGCGTCCTTCTTTGATACACCGGCCTTGTCAGCCATTGCTGCAACTAACTCAGTCTTGTTCATCTACTTTTCCTCCTGATTTAAAAATTATTATCATCTGCCTTATTGGCAGCGATGAACCTTATTCATGGGTCTTTTTTAAAAACCACAAACATACTTATACTATTCTTTTGCCCGATTGTCAAGAAATATAGGCATTTTATTACAAATTTTTTTAGAAATTGTTAAATTTATTTCAATCGCTTCCCGTAATAAGGCTTATGACCGTATCCGTGATTCCGCTCGTATCCGTCCCCAAAACATCATCAACCAGCGAGCTTAAGGAGCTTGATGAGCTGTCGTCGTCATCGTCGGAATTAAACAGAGAATTATAATTTGCAAGGGACGATGTTGTGCCTGATGATGATGACGAGGACGAAGTATCGGAATCATCAACATCCGCCGAATCCGAGGAGCTTGTGGCTGCGTCTTCCTGCGCCATGCTTGCCACATCCAGGGCTATTACTGCCTTTTCCGAGTTTACCATAAGGACTCTTGTAACGGTATCATATCCGGGCGCTGTCATCTGCAATACATAAGTACCATATTTAAGCTGCTGGACCTGTCCCGTATCCGTAGGTGTCCCGTTTATCTTAAGCTGGGTATCCTCCGGCGTCAGGCTAAACGTTACTTCGCAATATTTGTCTGTTCCCGCAGCATCAAGAGAAGAAAGATCTACCACAGTTTCCTGCCCCGTCGCCACGTCTATACGGGCAGATCCCCCTTTTCCGGAATTTGCGGCATAGATTACATAACTTCCTTCACGGACACTTAAGGTAAGCCCCTCCGAGACCTTTGCACTGAGGGCATTGCCTATAACTACATAGCCCCCCTCATAATCCTGTGTCCCGGTAAAAGAAACCAATCCGTGTCCTGTCTCCACAACTATTGCATAAATCACCCTGTCATATCCCCTAAGGGAGATCACATCGGAGGCATCTATCTCCGAGAGTTCTATTTCCTGATCCTGGGCAAATACCATACAGCTGTCGGCAAGGCGGTATTTTGAGCTTCCTATGGTTACATAACGCAGCGAAGGTTCATCTGCGTTTATGTCGTATTTTGAAATATCCGTCATTTCAAAACAATCTGCATCCCGCATAACGCTGATAAGTGAAGCCGTCCCCGATGATACCGCTATCTTTACCGCATCCCCGGGAGCAAACTTTGTCTTCGTTGATACATTCCCGTAGGAATCATAAAACACAGTCCCGGAATTAAAGCTATATGACTGCATACGCATAAGGTCGGTGTTAAAAAAGCGCATAGTAGAGCCTTCCTCGTCTATGGCCATAAGTATATACTGCCCCGAGGGCTCCTTATCTCCGCTCTCATCACCGCTATTCCAAAGATCTCCGCTTATCTTTGCGCTGCTGTTATCACCGCCGCTTCCGCAGGCGCTTAATGCAAAAGTGCAGGAGGCAAGGCTTAAAACAAGGCAAAGCATCAAAAGAAGGCTTTTGAGGTTTTTGTTTACATAATCCATCAATTTCTTCCTGTCATTATCCTTAGGATGTTCTATCACATGCTTCAACAATTTGTTAAGGATCTCTCCTATTTGCGGTCCCTGGGCAATACCGCTGTTTTTAAGATCGCCCCCGCTTATAGCAAGATTCTTTATGCAAACGCACTGATGCTCCCGGATGATTTTCTCATATATATCCTCATATGCCTCCAGCTTGTGAAGCTTTCTTCTCTTGTCAAACTCACTCTGGGCATCGTAATCGGCACGCTTAATAAGGAAAAGCCCCGGAAAGGCTTCATATCCCGCCTTTGCGACAAGCTTCCTCATGGAAGTCTCATTCTCCGCCGGTCTTGCATCATGCCACCTTACGTAGTTTGTGACACGTTTTATGGTATCATTATCAAATTTAAGCCTGCGCAGTATCCTGCCGGACATTTTCGCCCCTTCTTCCTCATGTCCCTTGAAATGGTCGATACCCTTTTCGTCGGTGGTTCTTACCACAGGCTTTGCCACATCATGAAGGAGCATCGCAAGACGGAGAATCCTGTCGTTTTTGATGCTGCATACGGCTTTTATGGTATGCTCTCCCACGGTATAGATATGATGGGGGTTGTTTTGGGGAGTATCCATCATAACATCAAATTCCGGCAAAAATACACGTGTAAGCCCCAGTTCATAAAGATCCCGGATTTTATCAGGATTATCCGATGTAAGTATCTTCATAAGCTCTTCCCGGATTCTTTCCGCACTGATCTTGGACAATTCATCCGAAAGCTCACCTATAGCCCTCCTGGTCTTGCCCTCTATGACAAAGCCCCTCTGGGCGCTGAAGCGCACTGCCCGCATCATCCTTAAGGGATCTTCCTTAAACCTTTCCACAGGGTCACCCACAGCGCGTATGATGCCTTCCTTCAGGTCTTCCCTACCGTTAAAAGGATCCTTTAAACCATCGGTATCATTATAAGCCATGGCATTTATGGTAAAATCCCTTCTCTTCAGGTCTTCTTCAAGACTCGAAACAAAGGTCACGCTGTCGGGGTGCCTGGAATCGGAATATTTACCCTCCGTCCTGTATGTCGTGACCTCATAGGTTCCGCCATCGAGCAAAACAGTTACTGTACCGTGCTCTATCCCCGTATCAAATGTCTTCCGAAACAAAGACTTTACTTCCCCGGGCTTTGCGTTTGTGGTAATATCCCAGTCCGAAGGCTCTTTGCCAAGGATGCTGTCTCTAACGCATCCCCCTACGGCATAAGCCTCAAACCCCGCCTCCTTAAGGGTCTTTATGATGTTTTGCGTACCCTTTGGAATCTTCATGTCAATTAATAAGCCTTACCCCAATAAACCAGTTTCTTTGCAGGTTTGCCGCAGCATACGCATACATCGGATATAGGCTCCTGCCCAAAGGGTATGCATCTTGATGTAGCTGTGGTATCCTCTTTTATCTTGTCTTCGCATTCCTGATTTCCGCACCACATAGCCTTTATAAATCCGGGCTTTTCTTCTACATTGGCGCAGAAAGTATCGTAATCTTTTGCTTCGGAAATATGCGCATCAAGATACGCCTTTGCCTTGTCATAGAGGCTCTTTTGGATATCCTCAAGAAGCTCAGCCGCCTTTGCGGGCGCTTCATCCAATGATACGGGTATCTTCTCCCTGGTATCCCTGCGCACAAGCACGCATTTGCCTTCTTCAAGATCCCTTGGTCCAAGCTCTGCCCGAAGGGGGATTCCCCTCATTTCCTGCTCGGAATATTTCCATCCGGGTCTTTTATCCGAAAGGTCTGTCTTAACCCTGCAGGTTTCTCCCATAGAATCCGCAAGTGCCTTTGCGGCTTCAAGTATATTATCATCATTCCTTATGGGGATAACCATAACCTGTGTAGGCGCGATCTTCGGGGGAAGCACAAGCCCCGAATCATCTCCGTGTACCATAATAAGAGCTCCTATGGTCCTTGTGGAAAGCCCCCAGGATGTCTGATGAACATATTGAAGCTCATTATTTTTGTCCGTATATTTAATATCGTATGCTCTTGCAAAGCCGTCGCCGAAATAATGGGATGTAGCGCTTTGCAAAGCCTTTCCGTCCTTCATCAAGGCCTCGATGGTGTAGGTGGATTCAGCTCCCGCAAATCTTTCCTTTTCCGTCTTCATCCCCCGTATAACCGGGATAGCAAGATCTTCTTCGAGAAATTCCGCATATACCTCATGCATAAGCTCCGTACGCTCTATGGCCTCTTTGGCGGTTGCATGGGCGGTATGACCTTCCTGCCACAAAAACTCCCTGGATCTTAAGAAAGGACGGGTCGTCTTTTCCCAGCGGACTACAGAACACCACTGGTTATAAAGCCTCGGAAGATCCCGATAGCTTTGTATATCATTTGAATAAAAATCACAAAATACCGTTTCCGAAGTAGGGCGCACGCAGAACCTTTCTTCCAGAGGCTCCTCTCCTCCGTGGGTTATCCAGGCGACCTCCGGCGCAAAGCCTTCTACATGATCCTTTTCCTTTTGAAGAAGGCTCTCGGGGATTATAAGGGGCATATAAACATTTTCAACCCCGGTTTTCTTAAACCTCTTATCAAGCCTGTCCTTGATATTTTCCCAGATAGCAAATCCAAGGGGCTTAAAAATCATAAAGCCCTTTGCGCTTGAATATTCCATAAGCTCGGCTTTTTTTACCACATCGGTATACCACTTTGCAAAATCCTCTTCCATCGATGTAATCGCTTCTACAAGTTTCTTTTCCTTTGCCATTTATATTTACCTCTCTTAAAAATAATTTACAGTCATATATCTTATTCCATAAAGGATTTGTTCCTGTCCCTTACGGCATACAAAAGCTCCTCGTTATCGAGTCTCCCACGGATGGTAACTCTGTAAAAGCCGTGATCTAAGTCCCGGTAGTTTTCGCAGTTTCGAAGCAAAAATCCTCTTTGAAGCATATTCCGCCCGAAAGTCCTGGGGGAAAATTCAGCGGGCACTCTTACAAAAATAAAATTTGCCGCCGATTCAAAGACCCGAAAGCCCATGGCTACAAAACCTTCTTTAAGATATTTCTTTTCATCTTCCATAAAAGACCTTGTTCTCTTGTCAAAGGCTTCTTCAAAGCAGCAGGCAATTCCAGCTTCCTGGGCTACAAGGTCTATTGCCCAGGGCTGGGATGAGGCGATCATTCTCCTGATGAGATTTTTTCCGGAGCAGATACCGTATCCCACCCGTGCTCCTGCCAGGGCATAAAATTTCGTAAAGGATTTTATCACAAAAAGGTTCTCATATTCATCTATATCCTTTGCCATGGAATTTCTCCTGACATCTATGACAAAATCCATAAAGCATTCATCAAGGAGAACTCTTATCTTTCTTTCGGCACACGCCGTTATAAATCTCCTCATCCAGGCTTTGTTTATAAGATGTCCCGTAGGACTTCCCGGGTTACATAATATCGCAAGCTGCAATCCGCCTTCAGGGACGTTTCCCAAAAGCTCATCAGGCGTGGGACATACAAAGCCGTTGTCCGGAGATAAAGGATAGGTGTAGGTCTCCCATTTATAATACTTAAGAGCTCTTTCAAATTCATAAAAAGTCGGGGTAAAGACCAATGCCCTTCCGGGTTCAAGCGCTCCCAGATAAGAAAAAATAAGTCCCGTAGCTCCGTTTGCGGGGATTACCTGCTCCGGGCGCACTCCTTCTCTTTGAGCTATGACTTCTTTGAGTCTAGTGTAGGAGGGGTCGGGATAATGCCAGCAATCATCCACAGCCTTTTTCATGGCTTCCTTTACGCCCTCCGGGGTACCCAGACAATTCATATTTGATGAAAAATCCACACAATCGCTGTGCAGATATATATTTCCGCCATGTTCGTACATCTACAACTCCTCCGGCACCCAGGATGTAGTCGCCGCACCGCTTACTATCCCCGTATCGGGCGGCGCCTTTGCCACATTATCTTCCTTAAGGCGGCACGTAATTACATAAACCTCCCTCTCGGAGCCGTAGCCTATCCTTTCTCCGGGATATCCCGAATAGGACGCCCTCACGCTTGACATGGAAGATTCAAGTCTCGGGAAGGATCCGACCACATCTACTATCCCGGTAAGAACCTGAACGTCCTGGGTGCATATTACCATGATGCAATGCCGGTTCTTCCTGAATATAATGCTTATGATCCTCCTCATCTGGGGAAGCTCCCCGCAGATAAGAACCCTGTCGGGATATGTTATGTTTTCTATGATTTCAGGTCCCGTCCCCTGTACGATTTCCATATTTTCCGCAAGAAACTGCCTGCGGTTAATCCTCATAAGCTGGATATTTTCCACACTCTCATCAAGCGCATAGACCTTGCCTCTGGGGCAGCAAAGGGCGCATTCTATAGCGCATTCCCCTACTCCCGCTCCTATAACATATGAGGTAGAATCTTCGTTTAGGCAAAGCTCGCTTAAAATAGCGCTTCTTACCATAGCGCCGTACCGGGGAATCCTGTCCCCCGCAAAATATCTGTCGTCTATGCGGCCTGTCACCTTTGGCTCTAAAGGAGTAGGATTGTGGATTACCGCAGGGAAAATCCCGCTTTTATCCACCCTCATAAATTCCAGGGGCTTTCCCGTTATAAACTCCCCGGATAATGAGCCCACATCAAATCCTATGGATATAAATACATCCCGAAAACCGAAATCAAGCAGACGGGCGGAGAGTTTTCTTACCACATCCTTTCCGTTTAATATGAGAAATACATATTCTCTTTTGCTTATCTCATATATAAGAGGAGATGATGCATCGTTAAATTCTATTACAGGTCCGCTTTCGCAGGAAAGTTTCATTTTAGCGGCAAAATATCCCAGGACAGATACGCCCGGGATAATGTCGGCATCCGCAAATATTTCGTCTTTCAGGATATCTCCCGCAGAGTCGTAATATCCTACGTCACCTCTGTATATGACGCATATATTCCGGGCAATCTCCCGGTTTATAATGGTCTTTATATCATCGGTATTATCAGCTTCAAGGGTTTTCATTCTGCCTGATTCATTATCCGGCGCTTCTTTGGAAAGAATGTCCGTAACCATTTGCAAATCGTTGTGATTTCCGACGATAAGTTCACAAGCCAAAAGAGCTTTCAGGGCATCATTTGTAATGCTTCCCGCATCTCCGGGACCTATTCCTATGATATGAACCTTCTTTTTTTCTTCATCCGGAGAGTCTTTTCCCAAAAGCCCCGTGGCGGTATCGTAAAGGAAATCCCAATTATCCGCCATTGCTTTTTGCATGGTTTTAAGTATGCTTAATCTGTCTCCCAAAAGCTGCTCATTGCTTCGTGCTTTGTGGATTATATCCTGCCTTTCGTCATTTTTGCGGGAGGAATCTTTGGGTGCGCTGTCCATAAGCATGTCCCGTGATCTCCTGTCAGCCCCATCGTTATAATCATGAACAGCCGAAAGCCCGGAAGAATTCATAAGCTCCCGAAACAGATTCTTCTGAGTTTTTTCAAAATCCATATTGTCCATGAATCAAATGACTTTCTCTATCCTTTAAGCCTGTATCCCACTCCCCATATAGTTTCTATATACTGGGGATCGCTGTTTGAAACCTCTATCTTCTGCCTTATCTTTTTGACATGCACCGTAACCGTGGCAATATCCCCCACGGCTTCTGCGCTCCATATGGAAGAAAAAAGCTCTTCTTTGGAAAATACCCTGTTGGGGTGTTCCGCCATAAACAAAAGCAGGTCAAATTCCTTGACCGTAAGAGTCTTTTCTTCACCTTTGACCCACACCCGGCGGGCTGTCTTGTCAATTTTAAGCCCCCGTATCTCCACAACATCATTGGCAGAAACGGGATTTGTAGCTACTCTTTCATAGCTTGATATATGCGCCTTTACCCTTGCCACAAGCTCGCTGGGGGAGAAAGGCTTTGTTATATAATCGTCAGCCCCCAGCCCAAGACCCCTTATCTTGTCTATATCATCCTTCTTTGCGGATACCAGAAGGATGGGTCTTGTCTTTACGGCTCTTATCTTTTCGCAAATCGTAAGCCCGTCTACGCCCGGAAGCATTATATCCAGAATATACAGGGCAAAATCTTCTTCCAGCGCTCTCTTCAGGCCGGCCTGTCCGTCAGACTCCAATACCACCGTAAATCCGGAAAGCTCCAGATAATCCTTTTCAAGCTGCGCTATTTCTGTCTCATCCTCAACTATCAGAATCCTGTCCATTAGTATCCTCCGTTTCTTCCGCCGCATTTCCGGCATCTTCATACTCGGGTTTTTTGAGCATAATAAACATAGTGGTGCCTCTGCCAAGCTCACTTGTCGCCCATACTCTGCCTCCCATATCTTCAATTATTTTCTTTACTATCGAAAGTCCGATACCGCTCCCCCCGGTAGAGGTGCTTCTGGACTCGTCGGTTCTGAAAAATCTGTCGAATATATAAGGAATATCTTCTTTTGATATACCCTGTCCGTGGTCTTCTATTTCTATCTGTATATATCCATCCCGGGTCTCTTCTACAGTGATTCTGATAAATCCGGGATTCTTCCCGATATATTTAAGAGAATTGCTGATAATATTGTCAACAACTCTTTTTAATTTCTCCGGATCTACCAGCATCATAGTCCCGGGCCGGCAGAAATTCTCATATCTGAAGGTAACGCCTCTCTCTCCCAGATCCAGAACCTGGTCTTCTGCGCAATCATCAAAATATCCGCGAACGGATATTTCCTTGATATCATACACAATATCGTTTGTATCAAGCTGGGAATAAAGACTTAGCTCATCTATCAAAGAATCCATCTCAACAGCTTTTTTATAAATAATGGCAAGATATCTTTGCCTTTTTTCCGGAGTATCCGCCACATTATCCAATATTCCCTCTACATACCCCTTTATGGATGTAATAGGGGTTTTAAGATCATGTGAAATATTACGGATGATCTTTCTGTGCTCGATATCCTTTTTTTCTTTTTCGAGCTCGTTTTGAAGCAGTCGCTGTCTCATCTTGTCAAAGTCGTCCCGAAGAAGACCTATCTCATCTCCCGATGCCCCCTTGACCTTGAAGTCAAGCTCCCCTTCTTTTATGATTTTGGTGGCGTTCCTTAAATCCTTTAAGGGATTTACCATCCCCATATATATCCATCCCACAAGGACAATCGCCGTAAAGACAAGGATTATAAAAAGCGAAAAAAGGACATAGCCCATGGATACGGCAGGGTTCGGATCCGCATCAAGCTCATGATTCATATTGGCATAAAAAACGCATGCCATAATCCCCATGGGCAACACTGTCATTATGAAAAAAGCTATTATCAGTCGGTCTCTAATCTTCATCTGCTGCTATAGTCAATCCAGGTATTTTTTTAATGCATCGGCTTTGTCCGTTCTCTCCCAGGGGAGATCTACATCCATACGTCCAAAATGTCCGTATGCGGCAGTCTGCTTGTAAATAGGTCTTCTTAAGTCAAGCATTTTTATAATGCCTGCGGGTCGAAGATCAAAGTTTTCTCGTATTATGTCAACCAGCTTCTCGTCAGACAGCTTCCCCGTTCCGGCAGTATCTGCCATAATAGATGTGGGCTGTGCCACACCTATTGCGTAGGAAAGCTGTATCTCGCATCTTTCAGCAAGACCCGATGCAACTATGTTTTTCGCTACATAGCGGGCTGCATATGCTGCAGATCTGTCTACCTTTGTGCAGTCTTTTCCGGAGAAAGCCCCGCCGCCGTGACGGGCATATCCGCCGTAGGTATCTACTATTATCTTTCTTCCCGTAAGTCCCGCATCACCGTTGGGTCCGCCGATAACAAATCTGCCTGTGGGATTTATGAAGAATTTCGTATCTGAATCTACCATTTCCTTGGGAAGAATAGCGTCAAATACGTGTTTTTTAATATCCTCATGAATCTTTTCCTGGGTCACGTTTTCATCATGCTGGGTAGAAAGAACCACGGCTTCAAGTCTCTTGGGCTTTCCTTTTTCGTCGTATTCCACAGAAACCTGAGTCTTCCCGTCGGGACGCAGATAGGGTAATGTACCGTCTTTACGAACCTGCGTAAGACGAAGGCTTAACCTGTGGGCAAGCTCTATGGGATAGGGCATAAGAGATTCCGTCTCGTTCGTCGCGAATCCAAACATCATGCCCTGATCGCCGGCGCCGATAGCTTCAAGTTCCTCGTCGGACATAGCGTTTTCCCTTGCTTCAAGAGCCTTGTCAACACCCATGGCTATATCGGGAGACTGCTGGTCGAGAGCCACATTTACGGCACAGGTATTGCCGTCAAATCCCTTTTCGGAACTGTCATACCCTATATCAACAACGGTTTTTCTTACGATAGAAGGTATATCTATCACAGCCTTTGTGGAAAGCTCTCCCGTAACCATTACAAAGCCTGTGCATGTAACGGTCTCGCAGGCTACTCTGCTGCCGGGATCCTGCTCCATGCAGGCATCAAGTATCGCATCGGAAACGGCATCGCAGATTTTATCGGGATGTCCCTCCGTAACAGATTCTGATGTAAATAATCTCTTCTCCATATCAAAAAAATCCTTTCTTAAATTTTTATAAAATCACCAACGATAATAATAGCCGTTTTTCTTGACTTTTGCAAGCATGGTTTCTATACTATAATACATGGTTTCATTAGATATAACAAAATTAAAACCCGGCATGGTCACTGCCGATGACATAAAGTCCGAAAGAGGCAAAGTTCTTTTTGAGAAGGGAATAACCCTTGATTCACCTACCATTACAAGACTCCGGTTCTATGGTGTGGAAACCGTCAGTGTGGACGAAGCCTCAATAGCACGGACAGACACAAGCATCGCAGACATCAAAGCCCTCGAGGAATTTCTTTATGTTCCCGACGAACCCGCTGCCGAAACCAAAAAGGAAATTGAATTCGAAGAAAACGAGCACGGGCTTCGCACCGCAAAGCTTTCTTCTCCCACGGGAAAAAAGATGCATCGCTCTTTGGGCGAAGATGTTTCCGATGAAGAAGCTGCACGTCCCTCATACCAGCAGTCTGTGCGTCAAAACCCGAAATTCCACGAATTCCAAATGGATTATGCCTTTGCTTTAAGCGAAGTGCAGACTCTTTTCAGTAAGATTATGTTTGGAAGCGAGCCTGTATATCAGGATGAAATGCAGGCAATAGTCGACAGGCTTTTCAAATCCGACACGACTACGCTCCAAACATTTGATATGCTGCATAATATGAACAATTCCACGGAAGACCCCATATATGCCCATTGTCTTAATGTCGCTCTTATATCAAGGCTTCTGGGAAAATGGCTCAAGCTTTCCGTATCAGATCAGATCTGCCTTGGAATATGCGGACTTATGCATGATGTGGGAAAGCTGGATATACCTGCGGGAATACTCAACAAGCCCGGTAAGCTTACTGAAGAAGAGCTTGGCATCGTGCGCCGCCATCCAATAAACGGATTTAACAGGTTAAAAAAACTGGATATAGACCCCAGGATAAAAAAAGCCGCCCTCATGCACCATGAACGGTGCGACGGAATGGGATATCCATACAAAAGAAGCGCTCTGGAGGTTCATCCCTTTGCAAAGATAGTCGCCATAGCGGATGTATATGATGCGACTACCACGAGGCGAAGCTACAGAAACGCCCTTTGCCCATTCCAGATCATAGACAGCTTCGAAAAAGAAGGAATCTCCCGATATGATACCCAATATCTGATGACATTCCTGGAAAATATTGCGGAGACGTACAAAGACAACCGTGTCATTTTAAATGACGGTCGCTCTGCGGACATAGCAATCCTTAACAAGAGCCGCTATTCCCGCCCGGTGATCCGCTTCTTTGACGGATCCTTCCTGGATCTTTCCCAGACCCAGGATGTGTGGATTCAGTCTGTGCTGTGATTCGTCCTGTCCTTGTGCGGGTGCCCCCGGGCTCTTTTTTACTCTTCTGCCAGTCCGAAGAAAAATTTTCTTTGTCTCTCGTTTGCAATGATATGAACAGGTTTTAGCTGTGAGGGGTTTGCTCCTCCAAAAACCATCATATCCCTGTAGAGAAGTCCCGTCTGGGGCTGTAATATCTTTACCTCCGGAGGCGCAAGCTGGTCATGATCCACCGCATATTTATACCGTGGATTTGCTTTGGACAGATGCTTGTATATGCAATTTTTAAGCTCCTCTTTATCTACTTTATCTTTCTCTCCCGGCTCTATAAGGAAATCATATCTTCCGGGATTTACGTCGCTGTTAGGATATATGACATAATCCGAAAGTAAAAATCCCATCTCTTTTGAGGTATCGTTAACGGTCTTTTCGATAGCCATCTCTGTCGTCTTTTCAAGGGCGACGGAAATAGTTTTATTTACCCGGTACATAAACTGAACAAGGGGCGTCTTATTTATAAACCCGGTAACCTTTACCGCATCTGACATACGATATCTGTATAAGCCGCAGAAATTCGTTATTACAAGCTCATAGATTTTTCCTTCTTCAAGCTCATTTACAAGCTTTAGCTGTGAAAAATCATCCCCCGCCTCCACAGGCAAAAACTCCATAAAAGCACTTCCGCAGGCAAGGATATTATCCAGGGTGTCAATACCTGCAGGTACTGACCAAAGTCCCTCGGAAGCCGTAATCCCGGCATACATATTATGAACCAGATTACCCGAAAATTTCTCCTTGATTTTTTTATCATATACCTCAAGCCCGTCACCGCCGGCTCCGTTTATATATACAAGATCGGGCCATATCTTTTTGAGAAAAGGCTCGTCTGCCCCATCCTTAAAGGCTTCCCGAAGCTCAGCTGCTCTTTCGGGATCGGGTTTTATCCTGGCAAGGACAGACTCCCTCACAGAATCAGGCATATTTACGCTCTCATCAATCGTGCCTTTTTCTATATCGTTAATAAGCATCTTATGATTATCAGCCAGATATTGCAGAAGATGTACCAGCATATTGTAGAATGGACTGACTATGCCGGAGACATTCCTTTCCGCAAGCGCAAAACGTACGTGAAGATATTTGGTGTCCGTTCCCGGTTCGGGAACCATGGCTTCTATGGGAGATGTGTATATAGCCCGCATCATCTGAGCCTGGGCATTCTCACCGTTTTTTAATATCTCAGCGCTCTTTGCGGATGCGCTTCCTATGGTAATGCCGCTGTCAAGCATTTTGCAGGTGCCCTCTGACGTGCAGAATGTCTTTCCCTCCATCCATTTTTCAGGCAGAAGATGTGCTTTGAGTCCGTTTAAATACATATAATTGTATTTCATATAGACATACTGCTGTTCTACAGTCATAGGTACATATTTCGGGTTACCCACCGTGCCGGATGTAGTATTCATATGGTCAAATTCATAGACCGTAAGAACATTTTTTTCGCCGTCTCTCATCCTCTCAAGATATGGCGCAAAATCATCATACACATGTACTGGCACTTTCGTGCGGTAATCATCTATAGATTGGATATCCGAAAAACCCATCTTCTTTCCGAATTCGGTGTTTTCATTATCCCTTATTATTCGCATAATAAGTTTTTCCTGCAGTTGTTCAGGTATTTGTGTATCTTCATTTATTACATTAAGATACACTTGTTCGCCGGACGATGCGGTTTCTTTATTTGCAACGAGTGTGTAGTTCAGTGCCATGTTTCGCTCCTCTTTATAATTATATTTTTTCTACTATCCTTTTTAATATTTCTCCGCTCTCCGGAAGGTGTGGCTTAAGAGCAGGAAAGGCGTGCGTTAGCTCTTTGTTCCCAGCATTATAATATATAAGCTCACAGCTATGTCCTGCCCGGCGCAGTGCTTTTTCATAACGCAGAGTATAGTGCTTCAAAAAATCCGCATCAGAGCTTGTCAAAAGCATATGCGGGAGATTATCCATGACCTCGGTATTCTCCGGATTCATATATTCCATAAATTCACGGTCTTTGAAGCGTTCGCCGTAAATATTTCTCGGATAGACCAGACCGATGAGATCTCTTTCCGTAGTATAAAACATACCGCTAAAACATGCAAGCATATCGACAGATATTGAGACAGGAGGGCAGGATAACGCCTCTCTTATGGTATCAGACTTTGTTGACGCCAATGCATATACAGACAGCAAAGCTCCCGCACTTTCAGCTATCACCGTGATTTTTTCAGGATTTCCGCCCCCTTTTTCAATGGGATAAGCCTCATATTTGACCAAAAAATCATCCCTTCTTATGCTTACGAAAGATATTGGAACAACAAAGAAACTGCGGATTATTTTCGCAGTGCAGAAAACAAGATAATTGATTACAGAAAGCACAGACTGATTTGTGACGGGACACAGGGAACCCCGGTATATGGGTTTGAGGAAGCCACTCAAAAGCATAAAATATATTTAGTAGGGGGATGCCTGGCAGCAGGGATAGGCTGCTTGGAAGAGGATACGCTTTCGTATCGGATTTATGACAAAGTAAAGATATCCTGCCCGAATTCGGAATAGAGCATGTTGAGATACCCAGAAAAAAAAGACGAGAAAGGAACTCCCATCAGCGCATCTAATGTGCGCAGGCTATTGGATGAAAAGAAGTGGGATGAAATAAAAAATATTGTTCCCGAAACGACATATAATTATCTGGTCAAAAAATATCAGCCTGTTTTTAAAATGAATTTCTGAATTTCTTTTTCCGAATCAGTGATTTCTATGGCTGCTCCCAAAGACCTAAGCTTAATCTCGAAATCTTCGTATCCTCGCTGTATGTAATAGATATCATCTATAATGGTAACTCCGTCTGCGCAAAGCCCGGCTATAACAAGAGCTGCGCCAGCACGAAGATCCGGTGAGGATACATGAGCTCCCGTATATTTCTCAACACCATAGATAATGGCGGTGTTTCCCTCGACCTTTATAGAAGCTCCCATTCTGGAAAGCTCGTCTACATAACGGTATCTGTTCTCAAATATACTTTCAGTAACTATGCTCGTACCCTGGGCTATTCCAAGGACAGTCGTAATCTGGGGCTGCATATCCGTGGGAAATCCGGGATATGCAAGAGTCGTTACCTGGGTGGATTTGAGCTCCTTTGAACATACTACACGCACGGCATCGTCAAATTCTTCTACCTCGCATCCCATCTCCACAAGCTTTGAAGAAATCGCCTCAAGATGCTTGGGGATAACGTTCTTTACCATGATATCGCCCTTGGTGGCAGCTGCCGCAAACATAAAAGTACCGGCCTCTATCTGGTCGGGTATTATGGAATATTCGCTTGCGTGGAGGCTTTCTACGCCGTTTATACGGATAACATCAGTACCTGCGCCCTTTATATTGGCGCCCATGCTGTTAAGGAAGTTTGCCACATCGACTACATGAGGCTCTTTTGCGGCGTTTTCTATGGTAGTCTTGCCGCCTGCCATAGACGCAGCGAGCATAATGTTTATGGTGGCGCCTACGGAAACCTTGTCCAGGTATATCTGCGAGCCCTTAAGCTCATCAGCCTCTGCCTTTATAAGACCATGCTCTATCTCCACATTTGCTCCCAAAAGACGAAAGCCCTTAAGATGAAGATCTATGGGGCGCGAACCTATATCACAGCCGCCGGGGAAAGCCACCTGCGCCTGCTTGTATTTGCCAAGAAGAGCTCCCAAAAGATAATACGAAGCTCTGATCTTGCTTATAAATTCATAATCAACGCTCAACGTATGTATGTCGGCGCCATCTATCTTATATGTATGACGGTCTATCCTTTCGACATGAGCCCCGATGCGTTTCATGGCATCCAGAAGGACACTGACGTCCCGTACGTCCGGTACATTTTCTATAAGCACCGGTTCATCACTCATAACGGCTGCAGCGAGGATAGCCAAAGCTGCGTTTTTCGCTCCGCCTATCTCGACCTCACCAACCAAAGGATTGCCGCCTCTTGTCACGTATTGCTGCATTTAAAAATTACCCTAAAATCAAATTATTACAAAAATATTTCAACCTTCTTAATATATTATATATACTAAATATAGATTTGTAAAGAGGTCAAAACACAAAATATTCACATTCAAGTCACTTATAAAAGCCAAATCCGGATAACGGCTGGAAACTGCTGTAAGCGTCTCACATACCCATCATCTTCATAATCATATTAAATACTCCTGTATCATACAGAATATAGCCGCCAAGGAGTATAAAGTCAAGAATGGAAAATGTCAATACCCATCCTAAAGCTGCGCTCTTTTTGGGCGGCTTTGCGGCTTCCTGCATAATTTCGGATATATCCTGGAAAACTGCATCAAGATCAGCTTTTATATTGCGATACAGGGTAACGCTTTCGGAATGGAAGCTTTCGGAAAGCTCCTCTATCTTTTCATCGGAATCCCCCCGGCTTTCGTCCCCGGCTTCGGCAGCCGCCGATTCGGAAGCCTCGCCGGATGAAACCTTCTCATCGAGAGCGTCAATCTTATCCTTCAGCGAAGAAATCTCATCCTTAATAAAGTCAAGGCGGTTTAAGAATTCATCCTCTTCCGTAGACTCTTCACCATCCTCCGCATCATATGCTACAGCCAACATATCATCGAGACGCTCTGCTATGGCATCGAGCTTCTCGTTGATTTCCCGAGAGGATTTTACGTTTTCACGTGCAGCCTTAACTCTTTTTTTCAGTCTTTCCGCCGCCTGTGCGGAGCCCATTGAATCATTCATGCTCATTTGTACTTATTAATCTCCTCATTCAGTGACAACATCTTTGCATCCAGGTCAGATACCATCCGGGCGCAATCCCGCAAGCCCTGACTGATGTCTCCCGGCGCATCTCCCTCAAATTTATAATAAATCTTGTGCTCCAAAGAAGCCCAAAAATCCATCGCTATGGTCCGAATCTGAATCTCCACCTTTGTATCCACGACCCTGTCGGACATGAATATGGGAACGGAAACTATCATATGATAGCTCTTGTATCCGCTTGCCTTGGGATTTTTGATGTAATCCTTTATGGAAACCACAGTCAGGTCATTCTGTCTGCCGATCATTTCCGAAAGCTTATATATATCCGATGTAAAAGCGCATACAAGGCGGATACCTGCTATGTCGTTTACATATTCAACCATATTTGCTATGGATGTATCCTTGCCGTATCTTTTGAGTTTTTTAACTATACTGACAGGAGTCTTTATCCTGGATTTTATGTGCTCTATGGGATTATACTTGTGAATCTTGACAAACTCGTCGTTTAAGATTTCAAGCTTTGTCATAACCTCCTTGGCAGCTGCGGAATACAAAAATGTTACCGCCTGCCAGCTGTCGGCATCTTCACCAAATTCAAACCCGTTTTCACTTAATTGTACATCCATTCTCAATACCAAAATCATCAATTTCCCATCCGCCGCCTGAAGACTTCATACATACATAATGTAGCTGCGGATGCTGCGTTAAGCGACTCTATGCTCCCGCCCATGGGGATGGATATCAGCTCATCCGCAAGCTCGAAGGCTTCGTCGGAAAGCCCGTTTGACTCATTTCCTATCATAAAGCCCACCGCCCCGTCAAGCCTTGCGTCGAAAAGGCTTTTTCTGGTATCGGGGGATGTGGCAAATATCCTGACATTATTTTTCTTTAGCTCAATGACTGTATTACAAAAATCCTCGCAAGTCAAGTGGGGAAGGCGAAATACGGCTCCCATACTTGCTCTGACCACCTTGGGGGACGTTATGTCAACCGTCCCGGTTCCCATAACTATTCCGCTGGCCCCCGCAGCCTCGGCAGAGCGGAGCATCGCTCCAAGATTTCCCGGATCCTGTGTCGCCTCAAGAAGCAAAACAAATGTCTCCTCTCCTTTAAGCAGATTCTCTGTCTCATAATGCTTCTTCTTAATAAAAGTCATTATCCCCTGCGGGGTAACGGTATCGGATATATAAGAAAAAACATCATCCGACAGGATTTCAAAGGGAATCTCGTTTTCCTTGATAAAATTAAGGACATCCTCATGGTCTTTTCCAAAAGACTCCGAATAGACCGCCTTTATAATATCCGTAACGGGAGCCTCTCGAAACATCTTAAGCCCTTCGGCTATAAAGCATTTGCGCTTTTTTCTTTCGGAGGACTTTGTCATAAGAGCTCTTATGTCTTTTACAAGTTCATTTTTCCTTGAAGTTATCATATGGCCAAAGACCTGCTTATGGCTACCTGATATTCGGGAATATCTTTCTGCATCGCAAGAGCTTCGTCTATATCAAAATCCGTTATATGACCGTCTTTTTCAACTACTACTCTGCTCTTTTTGCCTTCGCAGAGAATATCCACAGCATAGCACCCCATGGTAGTAGCCGTAACCCTGTCCTTACATGTAGGGCTGCCGCCTCTTTGCATGTGTCCTAATATAGTAGCTCTGGTCTCAAGACCGGTAGCGGCCTCAATCCTTTGAGCCATTCCGATGGAATGACCGATTCCTTCAGCGTTTATAATAATATGATGTTTCTTGCCTCTTTTTCTGTTTGCAAGGATATGATCTACTATCTGCTGCTCGTCATAATCATAAATCTCGGGAAGCAGAATATCCTCAGCGCCGTTTGCAAGGCCGCACCAAAGGGCAAGATACCCTGCATTTCTGCCCATGACTTCTATGATAGAGCATCTCTGATGGGATGTAGATGTATCCCGGACCTTGTCAATAGCTTCCATAGCCGTATTTACAGCAGTATCAAAGCCTATGGTGTAATCCGAGCAGGAAACATCAAGGTCTATGGTGCCGGGAATCCCTACTACATTTATTCCGTGCTTTGACAAAGCAAGAGCTCCCTTGAAAGAACCATCGCCTCCTATAACAACAAGCCCGTCTATACCGGCATCCTTTGCGTTATCTGCAGCCTTTTGGACTCCTTCTTCCGTAAGCATTTCCTGACAACGGGCAGTCTGAAGGACGGTCCCTCCCCTTTGGATAATATCGGAAACGCTTCTTGCTTCCATATCGATAATGTCTTTATTGATAAGCCCGGTGTACCCCCGTCTTATGCCTTTTACATTAAGTCCATGGGATATTCCGGAGCGAACTACCGCCCTTATGGCTGCATTCATGCCGGGAGCGTCTCCTCCGCTGGTCAATACTCCTATGGTCTTTATCCCTTTCTTTCCGGCCATACACGCCTCCTTACAAGCAAGCTTAATTCAAATTTTACGCCTTGCGACTTTAACAACATATTATTTTAATAGATCCCGCCTTAAAATACAAGGATTTTATGTAAATCAGCACGAATCCACCAGCACGAGTTCACCACATTAACGCATCAACTTACTTAACCGCCACATTTTCCCGTCCGCAGATTTCACGAAGCCTTTCTACGGATTCATCCGATGCATAAAAAGGATTGGAAAGGCGCCTCATTTTCTTTTCATTTTCAAGATAAATAACTATCCCGTCCTTTCCGGGATACCGTTGAATCATGCTTTCAAGACGGCTCCGCAAAAATACATATTCCTTTTCATCCCTGCATCTTATCCAGACTTCCTTGGGCATATCATCAAAGGATATTATTTTTTCGGCTATAAGCTTCTGGCTCCCGTTGGCATCTTCGGATACTCTCCCCGTCACAAATATCTTTGCGTCTTCCTCGAGTATATTCCGCGCCCGTGAAAATTGATTGGCAAAGACTATTACTTCAAGGGTTCCCGTAAGATCCTCCAGAGTCACAAATGCCATCTGGTCGCCCCTTTTGGTGACCTTTATATTGCATGCTGCCACCAGTCCACCCGCCGTAACGTATGCACCTTCCTTAAGGGATGTTTCCATAGTCTCCTCATCGAGCATAAAATCAACAGCTCTTGCCGTAACCATCCCGGCGATTCTCTTTGCATAATCATCAAGGGGATGCCCGGATACATAGACACCCAGCATCTCCTTTTCAAACATAAGAAGAGTCTCCTTGTCAAATTCTCCCACTTCAGGAAGCTTTTCGGCATAAGCTTCCTTTGCATCATCCTCCAGAAAATCCATCATGCTCATCTGGCCTTCCATCCGGTCTTTGCCGGAAGATGCCGTCTCATCCATGATGGCCGTATATGCATACATATACTGCTTTCTCGTGCCTCCCAGACAGTCAAAAGCGCCGGATTTTATGAGGCTTTCCACCATACGCTTGTTCAGCTGGCTATTAAGGAGCCTTTGGCAAAAATCAGAAAGGGATTTGTACTTACCGTTATCCTCCCTCTCCTTTGCAATATCCCGGGCAACGCCGGAGCCTACGGTGCGCACAGCTTCAAGCCCGTATAATATCCTGCCGTCTTCCACGGAAAATCCCGCCTGACCGGAATTTACATCAGGAGGCATAAGCTCTATGTCCATATCCTTAAGCTCTGCAATATAAGAAGCAAGCTTTGTGGAATTTGTCATTTCCGAAGAAAGAAGACAGGCCATATATTCCACGGGATATTTGCATTTTAGATATGCGGTCTGATATGCCACAACGGCATAGGCTGCGGCATGGGATTTGTTAAAAGCATAGCTTGCAAAATCTGTCATCTCGTCAAAAAGTGAGTTTGCCACATCCTCGGAGATCCCCCGTTTAAGGCAGCCGTCCACCCCTTCATCCGGATTTCCGTGAACGAAATTCTTCCGCTCTCCCTCCATAACGTCCGCCTTTTTCTTGGACATGGCTCGGCGCACAAGATCGCTTCTGCCCCAGCTGTAGCCGGCAAGATCCCGGACTATCTGCATTACCTGCTCCTGATAGACTATGCATCCGTATGTTTCCGCCAATATAGGCTCTAAAGCGGGGTGCTTGTATGTAATTGAATCTGCGTTTTTCTTTCCTTTGATATATGCTGGGATAAAATCCATAGGACCCGGGCGGTAAAGAGCTATGCCTGCGATTATATCTTCAAGGCAGGTGGGCGAAAGCTCCCGCATGAATGATGTCATCCCGGGGCTTTCGAGCTGGAATACCCCAAGGGTCTTTCCCTGGCATATCATATCGTAGACATCTTTTTCGGTAAAATCTATTTTGCCTGTATCAAGAACGATACCCCGGGTTTTCTCTATCATCTTTAAGGTATGTTGAATCACGGTAAGGTTTCGAAGCCCGAGAAAATCCATCTTCAAAAGCCCGAGCTCTTCTACCGTAGTCATATTAAACTGTGTGGTTATGGTGCCGTCCTGGGCTCTTGACAAAGGCAGAGCCTCTACCATGGGATCCCGGCTTATAACTACGCCTGCCGCATGCATGGAGCTGTTTCGGGGGAGTCCTTCAAGGCGCATAGACATATCTATAAGCCTTTTAATGTTTTCATCGCTTTCATACATTCCCCGAAGATCCGGGCTTGTCTTCAACGCACGTTCAAGAGTGATATTAAGTTCCCGGGGCACGGTCTTGGCTACTTTATCCACAAAACCGTAAGGAAGATCCATTACCCTTCCCACATCCCGGATAACGCCGCGGGCCGCCATGGTGCCGAAAGTCACGATCTGCACCACATGATCCCTGCCGTATTTATCCATGACATAATCTATGACTTCTCCCCTTCTGTCCACGCAAAAATCCACGTCTATATCAGGCATGGATACACGCTCCGGGTTCAGGAATCTCTCAAAGACAAGGTTGAATCTAATCGGGTCTATATCCGTAATATGAAGGCAGTATGCCACCATGCTTCCTGCGGCGCTTCCCCGGCCGGGTCCTACGGCTATGCCGTTTTGCCTTGCATAACGTATGAAATCCCATACAATGAGGAAATAATCCACATATCCCATGTCGTTTATGACGGACAGTTCGTATGAAAGACGTTCGAGAAGCTCTGCTCCGCCTTCCGGATATCTTTCCTTAAAGCCTTCTTCACATAATTTTTCCAGATATTCAGAGGCGGTATATTCCGAAGGAGTATCATACAAAGGAAGCTTCGGCTCGTGAAATCTGATTTCCACATTGCAGCGGTAGGCGATTTTGTATGTGTTTTCTATGGCTTCGGGCGCCTCGGGAAAAAGAGATCTCATCTCTTCTTCCGACTTTACATAATACTGACCGCCGGCATAGACCATCCTGTCCTCATCGCTTAAATGCTTTCCTGTTTGCAGACAAAGCAATATATCATGGGCATCGGCGTCCCTGTCGTATGTATAATGACAGTCGTTAGTCGCCGCAAGGGGTATCCCGGTCTCACGGGACATTTTAATAAGGGCTCTTGAAACAATCTTCTCCTGCCTTAAGCCATGATCCTGGATTTCGAGGAAATAATTGCCCTCTCCGAATATTTCAAGGTGATTCAGGGCGGCTTTCTTTGCCCCCTCATAATCCCCGGCTAACACAAGACGCTGTACCTGCCCCGCCACACAGGCGCTAAGACAGATAAGTCCCTTATTGTATTTGCGAAGGAGCTCTTCATCCACCCTGGGCTTATAATAATATCCTTCCGTAAAGCCGGCGGACACTATTTTCATAAGATTTTGATAGCCTTCATTGTTTTCCGCAAGAAGAATAAGATGGAAATATTTGTCTTCACCCTTGTGGGCTTCCTTGTCAAATCTGCTGCCAGGCGCCACATAGACTTCGCACCCGATGACCGGGCGGATGCCCTGCTTTTGACATTCCTTATAAAAATCAATCACGCCGTACATGACGCCGTGATCGGTAATGGCAGCGGAGTCCATTCCCAGCTCTTTTACTCTGGAAACGTACTCCGTAATCTTGTTTGAACCGTCAAGAAGACTGTATTGTGTATGAGTATGGAGATGAGTAAACATAAGACAAAACTCTTTAATCCCTGACTATGCTGCCTTCGATGAAATTCTTTATTGTATAGCTGTTTTTGCCGCTTTCCTTGACGCGGTACAAGGCATCGTCCGCAATATGAATATAATCATCTATGGTCTGCCTGCTGTGAGGCGTACCGAAACTGTATCCCTGCGATATGGTAACATGATCTGCCGTAGGCGAGAACAGGTGTTCAACTTCTTTCTTTTCGACATTTTCCTTGAGCTCCCGGGCGATCTGAATCAATTCATCCTTGGTATATCCGTTCAGGATCAGCATAAATTCATCGCCGCCGAATCTGGCGCAGAACATATCCTTTCTTTTGCGAAGATCCTTTAATATCTCTGCTATCATCTTTATGCATTCATCACCTGCCTGATGACCGTAGTTGTCGTTGTAGGGCTTGAAATAATCTATGTCTATGAAGCCCACGGCAAATGTCTTGCTGTTGTGATAACAATATTCAAAAGTCTCTCCGGAAAATCTCGTAAGGCCGAATCTGTTTGCGATACCCGTCAAAGCATCAGTCTCCGCCTTTATGCGAAGCGCCTCGTTCTCCTTCAGGGACTCAACCAGACTGTTCATACGCATGACAAGAATACCTACCTCATCCCGGGTAGTAACCTTGATCTTTTCTTCGGGAAGATTTCCTATCTCGATATCATTCATCTGCCGGCCGATGTTCTGCAAAGATCTGGTCCATCCGGAAATTATGATGTCAATAACAGCCAAAAGAATAATGGCAGTTATCACAACGCTGGTCAATATAGACCTTGAAACCCCGTCTATCTGGGATGTAAGCTCCGATACGCTCCGCCCCACGACGACAGCTCCTATAACGGTACCTTCCGCATCGCAAAGAACATTATAAAGACAATATATGCGGCCGCCGGCCACATTGGCCTCTCCGGCATATGTGCCGTTCTCATCAAGCTCATCGGCGACTTCCTTGGAGATATAGGTTCCCACTATGGATTCGCCGTTGGGATTTTTCGTGCTGCCTGCGACCCGTAGAAAATGCCCTTCCTGATAGCCCTCCTGGGTATCCGTATCCGGCAGATATGTCAACCCTTCATCCGAACACTTGATAAATACATAAGAAAAAGTACCTGTCTTTTCCTCATGCTCAAGAAAGGGGGCAAGATTGGCGTTTTCCTCTGTACCGTCTCCTACCAAAGTATCTCCCAGATATATGGCGCCGTCTTTGACATTCCATTCTCCGTCGCCGATAAGATCTTCTATATAATTTATATCTGCCTCAAGACGGTTTCCTATAAGATTTTCTTCGAGATTTTTCACTCCCAGATGCATGAAAAAATAGACCATTGCCACAAGGACAACGACCAAAACCACAAAAAGAAAAATAATTTTAAACTTCAAGCTTTTAAATATCGATATCTTCATGGAACATATTTTATCACTTTAATCTGATTTATACAATATCTTGTGGCTAACGATTTCATTTTGTATTTTTCCCCTTAAGATGATATAATACGAATTCGGAGGTTTGAAATATGAACGAAAAAATTAAGTCAGACGGAAAGCTGAACCTGATACTTCAGGCGCCTTTTTATCTCTCTGCGATTTTTATCATTATCAATATAGCCATATATTTCATAGATATCCCGGCGGGGCTCTTTGTCAGCGCCTTTATTGTGCTCTATCTGGCTGCCCTTATTTTTCTGCGCCGTTTTTGCAAGGATGCCGTAATAAACGAGATTTCCCATATTCAGGGCTTTTATGATGATACAAAGCTTAATATTATGGAAAACACTCCTTTTCCCTCTGCAATACTGGATACGGACGGAAAAGTCATGTGGATGAGCAGGGATTTTATGTTTCTTACGGGAAAGGATGAGGATTTCCACAAATCCGTAGCTTCAATATTCTCTCATCTTACCAAAGAAATGCTGCAGAAAATCGACGACGAAACTTCAGATACCGCAGAATACGGCGGACGCACCTACCGTATTTATTTAAAGCGCATGAATCTGACGGATTATATGGGAGAGCGGCTTCATATTATTTCAAAAGAAGGATACAAACAGATAATCCTCCTTACGCTGGCAGACAAGACCATGCAGACGGAGCTCGAGCAGAAATATAAGAACGAAAAAATGTCCGTAGCCCTTCTTTATATGGATAACTATGAAGAGGTAATAGAGTCCATGGAAGAAGTCAAGGCTTCTATCCTCCAGGCTCTGGTAGACAGAAAGATAGACAGGTTCTTTTCGGGAAGAGATATTGTATTAAAGCGCTTTGAGCATGATAAATATATAATCATCTTCAAGAGCAGTATGCTTAAAAAATATATGGAAGACAAATTCAGCATACTGACCCAGATAAAAGACGTAAAAGCCGGGAATTCGCAGGGCGTCACCCTAAGCCTCGGTATAGGTACCGGTGGCGAAGACTACAAATCAAATTATGAATATGCCAAGGCTGCCATAGACCTTGCTTTGGGACGGGGAGGCGACCAGGCGGTCATTAAATCCGGCGAAAATACCGAGTATTTCTCCGGCTCCAACAAGCAGATAGAGCGCCAGACTACCCGCGTCAAAGCCAGGATGAAAGCCCAGGCTCTCCACGAGATGATTTCTCTGAATGATACAATTCTTATAATGGGTCACCATATAGGAGATATTGATTCTTTCGGAGCCTCCATAGGTATATTCAGGGCTGCAAGCTCCATGAACAAAAAGACCCACATCGTCTTGGACCAGGTAACAAGCTCCATCCGCCCTATGAAAGCTCTTTTCTCCCCGGATGAAGGCTATCCTTCGGATATGTTTATTACTCCGGATGAGGCAGTGGAGATGGCGACCGAAGATACCATGGTGATGGTGGTGGATGTAAACAGACCTTCATACACCGAGTGCCCCGCCCTTCTTGAGATTTCAAAGAAAATCGTGGTATTTGACCACCACAGGCACGGAAGCGATACTATCTCAAATGCAGTGCTTTCATATATCGAGTCATACGCCTCGTCTACCTGTGAAATGGTTACGGAGGTATTGCAGTATTTCCCCACAGCCTTAAAGCTCACCCCGGCCGAGGCGGATTGTATTTATTCGGGAATCATAATAGACACAAACAGCTTTACCACAAAGACAGGCGTACGTACATTCGAAGCCGCAGCATTCCTTAGAAGATCCGGCGCCGATGTAACGAGAGTCCGCAAGATGATGCAAAACGATATGAACGCATACAAGGCAAGAGCCCAGGCTGTCCGCACGGCGGAGACTTACAGGGACTGCTTTGCTCTTACCATATTCCCGGACGAGCACATAGAAAGCCCTACGGTAGCGGGCGCCCAGGCGGCAAACGAGCTGCTTAACATCATCGGGATCAAGGCGTCCTTTGTATTTACGGAATACCAGGGGGTCATTTATGTAAGTTCACGCTCCATAGACGAAATAGACGTCCAGGCCATAATGAGCCGTATAGGAGGCGGCGGTCATATGAACGTTGCGGGAGCGCAGATCGCAGATTGCACCGCCGGGGAAGCTATGACCAAGGTCAAGGAAATCCTCGACGAAATGATAGAAAAAGGAGATATTACGCTATGAAAATCATATTACTTGAAGATGTAAAAACTCTGGGCAAAAAGGGAGAGGTAGCTGACGTAGCAGACGGCTACGGCCGAAGCCTTATCTCAAAGAAAAAGGCAAAGGAAGCTACGGCAAAAAACCTTAACGACCTGAAGCTCCAGAAGGCTCACAGCAAAAAAGTCGAAGAAGAGCAGCTTGAAGACGCAAAGAAACTCGGCAGCGAAATAGAAGGAAGAATCGTCACCCTAAAGCTCAAAGCAGGGAAAGACGGAAAGACCTTCGGCTCCGTATCCTCAAAGGAAATAGCCGAAGCCGTAAAGGAACAATGGAATCTTGAGCTTGACAAAAAGAAGCTTTCATCCGACGAGCCCATAAAGACATTGGGAACACACAATGTTACCGTAAAGGTTCATCCCCGGGTAAGTGCAACCATTAAAGTGAAAGTAGAGGAAGCCTCATAATGGACAATATACCGGAACAAAACCCGAAAAAGCGCACCTCTCCGGCAAATCGCGATGCGGAAAAATGCGTGCTGGGGGCTGCCCTTATAAGCCCGGAGACACTCATACAGGCAAACGAGCATATAACGGGAGATATGTTTTATTACCGGGAATACGGTCAGCTTTTCGACATTATGCTGGAGCTGTATAATTCCGGCAGAGCCGTAGATTCCGTCACGGTATTAAACCGTATGCGGGAGCTTAATATGCCTGACGATCTTTGCACGGAAGAAGCTTTGGCGGAGCTTGCCGCATGCGTGCCTTATTCGTCAAACTCCTCACAATACGCACAGATAGTATCCCAGAAATATACTCTCCGAAGGCTTATAAACACCTGCGACAACATCGCCGCCAAATGCTATGAACAAAAAGAAGATCTTGCGGATATTTTGGACGAAGCAGAGCATGGCGTATTTGAGGTTATCCAAAAAGGCCAGACTTCGGAATTTGAGCCTGTCCCCAAGGTTATCGCAAGAGTCTTAAACCGCATTGAAGAAGCTTCAAAATCCGACGGATCCGTAACGGGTGTGGCATCCGGCTTTACGGATCTTGACTACAAGACCTCCGGGTTCCAGAATTCAGATCTTGTTCTTCTTGCGGCGCGTCCTTCCATGGGAAAAACCGCCTTTGCCCTGAATATAGCCCAGAACGTAGCCAAAAGGAATGATTCTGTCGTTGTATTCAGTCTGGAGATGCCCCGGGAGCAGCTGATACAGCGTATGCTTGCTACAGAATCCCATGTCCGGGGCGAAGCATTAAGGAACGGCGAGCTTAACGACAGGGAATGGATGGAGCTTGTATCCGGCGCCCAAAGACTCGGAAAAGCAAGCCTTATCATAGACGATACACCGGATCTTACCATATCCACCATGCGCTCAAAATGCCGCAAATACAAGATAGATTATGATATAAAGCTCATTGTCCTTGACTATCTGCAGCTGATGAATTCAAGCGGAAGATCCGAGTCCAGGCAAAACGAGATTTCGGAGATATCAAGGTCTTTGAAGGCTCTTGCCCGTGAGCTTAATGTCCCGGTCATTGCCCTCTCCCAGCTCAACCGCTCCGTGGAAAAGCGCGACGACAAGCGTCCCATGCTCTCCGACCTTCGTGAATCCGGAGCCATAGAGCAGGATGCGGACGTTGTTATGTTCCTTTACAGGGATGATTATTACAATAAAGACTCCGAAGAAAAGGGAGTCACGGAAGTCATTATAGCCAAGCAGAGAAACGGTCCTGTAGGCACTGTGCGTCTGGCATGGCTTGCAAATTATCTGCAATTCGGTAACATCGCAAAAGATCGGGATATACAAAGAGCTGAGGAATATTAACCTCAGCTCTTTCTTTACATTCTGATTATCGGGGATTACTCTTCAGAGATAGCCCCGGTAGGACAGACACCTTCGCAAGCACCGCAATCGATGCATGCTCCGCCGTCAATCTCATACTGGGAATCCCCCTGAGAAATAGCGCTGACGGGGCACTCTCCCTCGCAGCTTCCGCACATGATGCAGTCAGAAGAAATGACTCTTGCCATAATCTTACCCTCCTTTACTGTGATGTTTAACCGGCGGAAACAAATACATCCGCTCTTTCATGGTATTTTAATACACCTTTATCTCTTTTACAAGAGAATTTTTATAAAATTCCAACCGAAATAAGAAATAGGAATATAAGAAGCACCGGCGCCACAAATTTAATCATTCCGGTATACAAATATTTTCTGTAGAAGGGCTCTCCGTTTTTGGTAACCTCATCCATGATAAATTTGGGCTTAAGCACCCATCCCGCAAGGATGCAGGTGGCAATAGCCACAATAGGCATAAGGACATAATTACTTACATAATCCATTATATCAAGAATCTGGGCCACGGAGCCGTTGGGAAGCTTTATCTCAAAATACCATGCGTTGTACCCCAGGCAAACCACTATTCCCAGCACAAGAGCGCAGACGAATTCAAAGCCCGCAGCCTTTCTCCGGCTAATCTTAAATTCATCCATAAAGCTTGATACAACAGCCTCCATAACAGAGACACCGCTGGTTACGGCCGCAAAAAGAGTCATTGCAAAAAACACTGTTCCCACAATATTTCCCACTACACCCATTTTTGCGAAAATCTTGGGCAGAGCCACAAACATAAGAGAAGGTCCCCTGCTCATGCCTTCCGTTCCGGAAAACACATATACGGCAGGTATGATCATAACTCCCGCAAGAAAAGCAACGGCAGTATCAAACAATTCTATATGGTTTATGGATTTTCTAAGGTCGGCATTATCGGGCACATAAGAACCGTAGGCAATCATTATACCCATAGCAATGCTAAGGCTAAAGAAGAGCTGCCCCAAAGCATCCATAACTATATGGAGAAACTGGCGGATACCCACTCCTTCAAAGTTCGGGATAATATAAACTTTAAGCCCTTCAAGCCCCGTAACCACGGTGCCCTCTGCATTTTCGTGGGATATGGTAATGCCGAATATGGCGATTCCCACAACCATAACGATAAGCACGGGCATAAGTATCTTTGAGCATATTTCTATACCCCGGTTTACGCCCAAAAAAATAACCGCAGCGCAGGCAACAAGAAAAATTATCATATAAACAAACGGCTCGACGTTTCCTGTTATAAAATCCGTGAAATAGGAATCATCCGCCGCAAGAGCGCCGTTGCCGGTCGCAAATATAACTAAATACTTAATTACCCAGCCGCCTATAGCGCAATAGTAAGGCATGATAATAAAAGGAACGGCGCAGGACAGAACACCTATCCATCCCCATTTTTTGTTAAGCTTTTTGTATGCTGTAAGCGGGCTTTCTTTTGTATTTCTGCCTATGGCAACCTCTGTGGTAAGCAGGGCAAATCCGAATGTAACCGCCAGAACAAGATATATCACAAGAAACAATCCGCCGCCGTCCTTGGCCGCCAGATACGGAAATCTCCAAATATTTCCCAGTCCCACGGCGCTTCCCGCAGCTGCAAGCACAAAACCAAGTGTCCCTCCAAAGGATGCTCTTTTATCATTTTCCATGTTATGTAATTCCCCTTAAAAAAATATTTTTACAAAAGTCTTTATATTCTAGTATCAATTTTGAGATTTGTAAATAATAGATAAAAAAATATCATATTTCCTTGAATTTATTTTTTTAATATGATAAGATACAGCTTCGTGATATATATTTTCCTTGCTCTGTGAATTGGCACAGGGCCGTAGGCCGGAAGGAGGTTAGAGCATATGAACAGCTACGAATTGGCGCTTGTTCTGAATGCGAAGATCGAGGACGACCAGAGAGCGGATACACTCGAAAAAGTAAAGAGTGTGCTTACGCGCTTTGGAGCAGAGGTCAAAGACATCGACGAGTGGGGCAAAAAAAAGCTCGCTTATGAAATCCAGAAGATGTCCGAAGGCTTCTACTACTTCATCCATTTCGATGCGGAGCCTGAAGCTCCCGCTGAAATCGAATCCCGTATGAGGATTATGGATAACGTCCTTAGATTTTTGTGCGTCAGACAGGATGCATAAAGAGAAAGGAACAATAAGATGAATAAAGTTATATTGATCGGAAGACTCACAAGAGACCCGGATGTAAGATATTCCAATAACGGTGATAACCAACTTGCAATAGCCCGCTATACTCTCGCAGTAGACAGGCGCTTTGCAAAAAGGGATAACGCAGACGCACAGACTGCCGACTTTATCAGCTGCGTAGCCTTTGGCCGCAGCGGAGAATTCGCCGAAAAATATCTTCACCAGGGCACAAAGATTTGTGTCGAAGGAAGGATTCAGACAGGATCCTACACAAACAAAGAAGGAAACAAGGTCTATACCACGGAGGTGGTAGTCGAAAATCACGAATTCGTGGAGAGCAAAGCGGCATCCGACGGCAGACGCGACGGCGCTCCTGCATCGGCACCTGCACCGGCACCCGCAGCGGCGCCTGCGCAGAACACAGAAAGTCAAAGCGCTCCTGCAGACGGCTCCACTCCCGCAGACGAAGGCTTTATCAATGTTCCCGAGGGAATAGAGAACGAGCTTCCCTTCTAGTATGATTCCGGTCAGTGAGATTGAAAAGAAGGAGGAAATCTCATGGCTTTTGGAAACGGACCCAAGAGAAAGATGGGACGCAGGAGAAAAAAGGTATGCGTATTTTGCGGCAAGGACACCGTAATCGATTACAAGGATTCGGCTCTCCTTAAGAAATACGTATCCGAACGCGGAAAGATTCTTCCCAGAAGGATCACCGGGAATTGCGCAAAGCATCAGCGCGAGCTTACAAGCGCAATAAAGCGCGCAAGACATCTTGCACTGATGCCATACGTGGCAGACTAATTAATAATAGCCCCCGACATATTGCCGGGGGCTGTTTTTTTATGTAAAACGGGGAGGATACCTTTACAACAATTCCCCAAACACAGCCCCCAGCGAATCATG
>CAJOQM010000070.1 GCA_905236845.1 uncultured Lachnospiraceae bacterium
ACTTATTTAAAGGAGGAAATAACAATGCGTAAATTTGCGATAGTAACAGGCGGAGCCAGAGGACTGGGAGAAGGTATCGCCATGAAGATGGGAGAGCTGGGCTATGACGTAGTTGTAAACTTCGTAAGCGATAAGAGTAAGGAAAAGGCGCAGAAGGTCGTATCCGCCATAAGCGAAAAATACGGCGTAAAGGGTCTTTGCGTACAGGCGGATGTGGGCGATTATGACCAGGCAAAAAATCTCGTAGAGACTGCCGTGTCCGAATTCGGCGAAAACCTTGGCGTTCTTTGCAATAACGCCGGCATAGAGAATAACACCCGTTTCATAGATCTGGATCCCGCAAAATTCAACCGGGTAATACAGGTAAATCTGGTAAGCTATATGAACTGCGCCCATGCAGCTATTCCCCATATTATAAAGGCAGGCGGCGGCTGTATAGTAAATACCGCATCTGTCGGAGGGCTTATGGGTGTTGCAAACCAGGTGGATTATTGCGCTGCAAAAAGCGGTGTTATCGGTCTTACCCGCGCCCTGGCCGTAGAATATGCGGCGGATAATATCAGGGTAAATGCCGTAGCTCCTGGAATGATATGGACGGATATGCTCCGTGAGTGCAACCAGGACGAAGTAGAGGCGTTAAAGGCCTTTGTACCTCTGGGTGAAATCGGTGAAGTAGACGATATCGCCCAGGCCGTTGGGTACCTCGTTCAGGCCAAGTATGTGACCGGTCAGACCTTAGGACCTAACGGCGGTATGCTCATGCCGTAAATATGGCAAAAAAATTGCGTATTGCGTTTGCTGTGGATGTTTTGGAGACAAGCGTTTCCTTAAGCTTCGCCGATTTCTCCGTCCATAAAACGCTTTGCCGCAACGATATAATTTTCAGCGCTCTCCCGGATGCTTTGAATTTCTTCATCCGCAGGGGGTGCTTTACTTTTTCCGGGCTTCCGGTGTTGACAAAGCAGTTTTATGGGGATATAATGTATAGGAAATATGAACAGTTGCTCATATGAACAATCAAACCATGCTAATAAGGAGGGAAATATGCCGGAATCGGAGAAAAAGCCGGAAACAATAGAAAAACTCTATGACCTGGCGGATTTTTTTAAGGTTTTTGCGGATACAACAAGGGTGAGGATACTGTATTGTCTGGTTGACGGAGCTTTTAGCGTGCAGGAAATCGCCGATTGTCTGGATATGACACAGTCTGCGATATCCCATCAATTACGCATATTAAAGACATCCCGGCTTGTGAAAGCGGAACGCTCCGGCAAGCAAATGTTTTATTCCCTGTGTGATGAACACGTCAGTACGATTATTAATATGGGACTTGAACATATAGAGGAATTGTGATTTCAGAAAGGAGAAATTATCATGAAGAAGAAATTTAAGATGCAGGATCTGGATTGCGCAAACTGTGCAGCAAAAATGGAGGATGCCATAAAGAAGCTGGACGGAGTGAATGACGCTTCCGTAAGCTTTATGACGCAGAAGATGATGATAGATGCAGATGACGATAAATTTGACGGTATTGTTGAAGAAGCCGTAAAGATCGTTAAAAGCGTAGAGCCTGACTGTGTGGTACTTGTATGAGCCCGAAGCTTAAAAAAAGACGTCTGCGCATAGTAATTGCCCTGCTGATATTTGCGGCTGTGACTCTATGCTGCAAAACTTTGGCGCACTGGATTTTGAGCGATAAATTAAATATATATATAATATTCATCCTGTATCTTGTGCCGTATCTGATATCGGGATACGATGTCATAAGGAAGGCTGTTATCAATATATCTCACGGTCATGTCTTTGATGAGAATTTTCTCATGATGATAGCTACGGTAGGCGCCTTTGCCATAGGGGAATATCCCGAGGGCTGCTCTGTAATGATTTTCTATCAGGTAGGAGAGCTGTTCCAGGATTATGCTGTGGGAAAATCCCGTGAATCCATCACCGCCATGATGGATATTGCCCCGGAGTATGCCAATCTGAAGACTGACGAGGGCATTGAAGAGGTGGATCCGGATGATGTTGAATTAGGGTCGCTTATTCTCATTAAGCCGGGAGAAAAGGTTCCTCTTGACGGAATCGTGGAAGAGGGGGAATCTTTCCTTGATACTTCTGCCCTGACGGGAGAATCCGTGCCTCAAAAGGTTTGCGCCGGAGAGCGGATTATAAGCGGATGCGTAAACGGAGAGGGGACTCTTACGGTGCGTACGACGGCTCTTTATGATGATTCAACCGTTGCCCGGATTCTTGAGCTTACGGAAAGCGCTGCTGAAAGAAAGTCCCGTACTGAGAATTTTATCACCAGATTTGCCAGGTGGTATACGCCTATAGTCACTGTAGGAGCTTTGATACTGGCAGTTTTGCCGCCTCTTTTGCTTGGCGGAGACTTTGCCGTATGGCAGACCTGGATATACAGAGCCTGCGTATTCCTTGTAGTATCATGCCCCTGCGCTCTGGTTATTTCCGTTCCTTTGGGCTTCTTTGCGGGAATCGGCGCTGCGTCAAAGATCGGCGTCCTGGTAAAGGGAAGCAATTATCTGGAAGCTTTGGCGGGAGTGGACAGGATAGCATTTGATAAGACGGGCACTCTTACGAAGGGTGAATTCGTCGTAACAGAGCTTATAGTGCAGCAGGGGAGAAAGGATAAGCTCCTAAAGACAGCAGCTTATGCGGAAAGCTGTTCAAATCATCCTATTGCAGAATCAATAATAGCGTCTTTCCTTAAGGAAACGGGAGAAAAGCCCAATGCGGGAGCAGTGTCGGATATTACGGAAAAGGCAGGCTACGGAATAAGCTGCGTGATAGACGGGGAAAATGTTCTTTGCGGCTCAAAGCGCCTTATGGATGAAAATTCCGTAGAATGCGTTCCGTGCGAAAAACCCGGGACTCATGTGTATGTGGCGGTCGGAGGAATCCTTTTGGGTATAGTTATCATCTCCGATGTAATGAAGCAAAATGCACCCCTGGCCATACGCCGTCTCAAAGAGCGGGGTATATCAAAGACTATAATGCTTACGGGGGATACGAATGAGTCTGCGAAAATCATAGCCCAAGAGGCGGGAGTGGATGAATATCATGCCGGTCTTCTTCCCCAGGATAAACTTTCTTTGGTGGAAAGCCTGATTAAGTCCGGCGTAGGTAATCCGGGCGCAAAGAGGAGACTTGCTTTTGTTGGCGACGGGATAAATGATGCTCCCGTTATAATGCGATCAGATGTTGGGATAGCCATGGGAAGCATGGGATCTGATGCTGCGATAGAGGCTGCGGATATAGTTATCATGGATGACGATCCGGCAAAAATACCTGTCACAATCTCTATAGCGCGGCAAACGATGAAAATAGTAAAACAAAATATAATTTTATCTCTAGGAGTTAAAATAACAGTGCTAATCCTGGGAGCGTTCGGATTTGCAAATATGTGGATGGCGGTATTTGCAGATGTGGGAGTCTGCGTCCTTGCTATATTAAATTCCATGAGGATGCTGGGGTTTAAAGAAAAATAATGTAAATAAAGCAGTATGGCAAAGAGTTATACTGCTTATTTTTTTGTGTTGAATTTACAGAAAAATCTGATATAATATCAGCATGAAGGCTATTGTTATTACATCTGTGGCGACGGTTCTTTCTTTTGCCGTATCCGCCGTCCTTATTTATTTTACCCTGATAAGAAACAAAAAAGCCTCAAAGTTAAGGATTGTCCTTAATTTTATTGCAGATTGGGTAGTATGCTTTATTATCGGGGGATTTGTTTTTTTCAGCATGTATTATCATGCTACGGATAATGCCTTAAGCTACCTCGAAAGTACTAAAGATGTGAAGGTATCAAAAATAAGCAACGGATATTATTTCGACGGACCAGGGGAAGAGGCGGCATTGATATTTTATCCCGGAGCAAAGGTGGAAGAGACGGCTTATGCAGGGATTATGTACTCTCTGGCTGAGGAAGGAGCGGATTGCTTCCTTGTGGAAATGCCCCTGCATATGGCTTTTATGGGACAAAACAGAGCGGAATCTGTCATGGATGAATACGGCGATAAATATGATTCCTGGTATATAGGAGGGCATTCTCTGGGAGGGTCTATGGCTGCCGTTTATACAACTGCGCACCCGGAACGTAATATAAAAGGGCTGATTTTACTGGCTTCTTACTCCACGGAAGCTCTTCCGGAGGGAACAAAGGCTCTTTCTCTTATCGCATCGGAGGATAAGGTGATGAGCTGGAATGATTATTGTTCCAATCTTGGAAATCTGCCGGAGGGATACAGGGAGATTGAGATAGAGGGTGGAAACCACTGCCAGTTTGGAGATTACGGAATGCAAAACGGCGATGGAACAGCCTTGATAACTATGGAAGAGCAGCATGAAGCGACAGTTAGGGAGATAATTAAATTTATATTTGATAAGTAACGGTTTTTTGAGCCGGAATTATGTATCATTATAAAGGAGGTTTTACAAATGGCTAGAAAATGGGTTTATCTCTTCAGCGAGGGTAACGCAAATATGCGGGAACTCCTGGGAGGAAAGGGAGCAAATCTGGCAGAAATGACAAATATCGGTCTGCCGGTGCCCCAGGGTTTTACCATCACTACCGAGGCCTGCACACAGTATTACGAAGATGGCCGTGAGATCAATGATGAGATCATGGGTCAGATCAAAGAGTATGTGGGCAAGATGGAAGAAATCACCGGTAAGAAGTTCGGGGATGCGTCAAATCCCCTGCTTGTGTCGGTTCGAAGCGGTGCCAGGGCATCCATGCCCGGTATGATGGATACCATATTGAACCTTGGTCTTAACGAAACCGTGGTAGATTCCATTGCTAAACAGTCAAACAACCCCCGCTGGGCGTGGGACTGCTACAGGCGTTTTATCCAGATGTATTCGGACGTCGTTATGGAAGTAGGTAAGAAATACTTCGAAGAGCTCATTGACAAGATGAAGGCAGACCGCGGCGTGACTCATGATGTAGAGCTTACTGCAGACGACCTTAAGGAGCTGGCAGGTCAGTTCAAAGCCGAATACAAGGACAAGATAGGCGAGGATTTCCCTGACGATCCCAAGGATCAGCTCTACGGAGCCATCAAAGCGGTATTCCGTTCGTGGGACAACCCCAGAGCAAATGTATACCGCCGGGACAACGATATCCCTTATTCCTGGGGAACTGCGGTCAATGTACAGTCCATGGCTTTCGGAAACATGGGAGATGACTGCGGTACAGGCGTTGCCTTTACCAGAGATCCGGCTACGGGCGCCAAGGGACTCTTTGGTGAATTCCTGACCAACGCCCAGGGCGAGGATGTTGTGGCAGGTGTGCGCACACCCATGCATATAACGGAAATGGAAGAGAAATTCCCTGAGGCTTTCGCCGAATTTAAGAAGGTATGCGAGACTCTGGAAAATCATTACAGGGATATGCAGGATATGGAGTTTACCGTAGAGCACGGAAAGCTCTATATGCTCCAGACCCGTAACGGCAAGCGGACGGCTCAGGCGGCTCTTAAGATTGCCTGCGACCTGGTGGATGAGGGCATGCGTACGGAAAAAGAAGCCGTAGCAATGATAGACCCCAGAAACCTGGATACTTTGCTTCATCCCCAGTTTGACCAGGGGATTCTCAAAAACACCGAGCCTCTGGGCAAGGGTCTGGGTGCGTCTCCCGGAGCCGCCTGCGGCAAGGCTGTGTTTACCGCCGATGATGCCGTAGAATGGGCAGGACGCGGCGAGAAGGTCGTGCTTGTGCGTCTGGAGACTTCTCCCGAGGATATCACGGGTATGAAGAGCGCCCAGGGTATACTGACCGTCCGGGGCGGCATGACGTCCCATGCGGCTGTTGTTGCCCGCGGTATGGGAACCTGCTGCGTATCCGGCTGCGGCGATATCGTTATGGACGAAGCTAACAAGAAATTCACCCTTGCCGGCGAGACATTTAATGAAGGCGACGAGATTTCCATAGACGGTACCACGGGTAATATTTATAAAGGAATAATCCCCACCATCGACGCTACTATAGCAGGAGAGTTTGGCCGTATCATGGCATGGGCGGACAAATACAGGAAGCTCAAGGTACGCACAAACGCAGATACCCCCACCGATGCAAAGAAGGCCCGTGAGCTGGGCGCAGAGGGTATCGGACTTTGCCGTACGGAGCATATGTTCTTCGATGAGAACAGAATTGCCGCCTTCCGTGAGATGATATGTGCAGATACTGTTGAGGAGAGGGAGAGAGCCCTTGAAAAAATACTTCCTTATCAGCAGGGAGATTTCAAGGAACTCTATGAGGCTCTCGAAGGGACACCGGTTACTATCCGTTTCCTAGATCCGCCTCTGCACGAATTCCTGCCTACGGACGAGGACGACATAAAGAGACTCGCCGACGCCCAGGGCAAGTCCGTAGAGCGTATTAAGGAAATCATCGCATCCCTCCACGAATTTAACCCCATGATGGGTCACAGGGGATGCCGCCTTACCGTTACATATCCCGAGATTGCAAGGATGCAGACAAAGGCAGTTATCCGTGCGGCTATCGAGGTGCAGAAGGCTCATCCCGAGTGGAAGGTAAGACCCGAGATAATGATTCCTCTTACCTGTGAGGTTAAGGAGTTTAAATATGTAAAGAAGTTTGTTGTAGAGACTGCTGATGAGGAGATAAAGGCGTCGGGCGTTGACCTTGAGTATGAGGTGGGCACCATGATGGAAATCCCCAGGGCTTGCCTTGTGGCTGACGAAATCGCAGCCGAGTCCGATTTCTTCTGCTTTGGCACGAACGACCTTACCCAGATGACCTTCGGATTCTCCCGCGACGACGCCGGCAAATTCCTGGAGTCCTATTATGACGCAAAGATATTTGAGAACGATCCCTTTGCAAAGCTTGATACTTCCGGTGTAGGAAAGCTTATGGACACGGCTGTAAAGCTGGGCCGCCCCGTAAATTCTTCGCTTCACGTGGGTATTTGCGGCGAGCACGGCGGAGATCCCACATCCGTGGAATTCTGCCATCAGATAGGTCTTGACTATGTATCCTGCTCGCCCTTCAGAGTGCCTGTTGCCCGCCTTGCGGCTGCCCAGGCAGCTATCGCCGATGAGGAAAACGCATCGGATACAAAAGCCAGGGCACAAAAGGTAATGGATGACATAGGCGATAAGATACGCCAGGCAAAGGACGGAGGTAAATCTATCGTGGATGATGATACAAAGGAAAAGCTCAGGGAAATGGGTGATAAGGCTGCCGAAATAGCAAAGAATCTGGCTGAAACCAGCGCAGATGTGGCAAAGGCGGGTCTTGCCGGACTTAAGGCAGGAGTCGAGGAAGCAAAGCGCGCCTATGAGGCAAACAAGAAGTAGCATATAGCAGCTGCAATTATCATGGCGGGGAGGAGATGATCCTCCCCGTTTTTTATGTGCATTCCGGCAGCCATCCCGGCTTTCCTTTCCGGTCGGCATTCCAGTCGGCTTTTCGGTCGCTGATACACAATATATAGTTTTTGGTCTTGACATCACCAACAATATATAGTATATTGTCATCAGCAAAAAACAGTCCGAGGAGGAGAAGAGTCATGAAAATAATGAAGCGAAGCGGCATAGAGGTTGAATTTGACCTTGACAAGATTATAAGTGCCGTAAACAAAGCAAACGACAGTGTGCCCGATGTGCAGAAGATGACCCGTGAGCAGATCATGGTCATATCTTCGAACGTTATGCGCATTGTTGAGGGCGTGGGAAGGACCTTAAATGTAGAGGAGATTCAGGATCTGGTGGAGAACCAGATAATGAACCAGCGCGCATTCGAGGTTGCCCGCAATTACATCACTTACCGCTACAGGAGAGCCCTGGTACGTAAGTCCAATTCTACCGATGAACAGATAATGAGCCTTATTGAATGCAACAATGAGGAGGTTAAGCAGGAGAATTCAAACAAGAATCCTGTTGTGAATTCCGTTCAGAGGGACTATATGGCAGGCGAGGTGAGCAAGGATATTACAAAGAGATTCCTCCTTCCCCACGATATTGTGGAAGCCCACGAAAAGGGCATCCTGCATTTTCATGACGCTGATTATTTCGCCCAGCATATGCACAATTGCTGCCTGGTAAACCTTGAGGATATGCTTCAGAACGGAACAGTCATATCCGAGACTATGATTGAAACACCCAAGAGCTTCTCCACCGCATGCAATATAGCAACCCAGTCCATAGCCCAGATTGCATCAAATCAGTACGGCGGTCAGACCATTACTCTGGCGCACCTTGCACCTTTCGTAGACGTAAGCCGTCAGAAATACCGCAAGAAGGTTCGTGAGGAACTGGCAGAGGCAGGCGTTGAGGCTGATGACGAAATGGTGAATTCCATCGCCGAAAAGCGTGTGCGCCTCGAAATCTCCGCAGGCTGCCAGATGCTTCAATATCAGGTGATTACCCTTATGACTACAAACGGTCAGGCGCCTTTCGTTACCGTGTTTATGTATCTTAACGAAGTGCCGGAAGGACAGACAAGAGACGATCTTGCCCTTGTTATAGAGGAAATGCTTAAGCAGCGTATACTGGGAGTTAAGAACGAAAAGGGCGTTTACATAACGCCGGCTTTTCCCAAGCTTATTTATGTCCTTGAAGAAAATAATGTGGAAGAGGGAAGTCAATATTACGAGCTTACAAAGCTGGCTGCAAAGTGTACCGCAAAGAGGATGGTGCCGGATTATATTTCCGAAAAGCTTATGGTAGAGCTTAAGGGGGATGTATATCCCTGCATGGGATGCCGCTCCTTCCTTACTCCCGACCGATTTACGGATAACGGCGTCGATAATATTGCCTATGCGCAAAACTATAAGCCTGCTGTACACAAATACTATGGCCGCTTTAACCAGGGTGTGGTTACATTGAATCTTGTGGATATAGCTTTAAGCTCCCGTCAGGATATGGACAGATTCTGGCAGATATATGACGAGAGGCTGGAGCTTTGCCACAAGGCTCTTCGGTGCCGCCATGAGAGACTTCTGGGGACTCCTTCGGATGTTGCTCCCATCCTGTGGCAAAACGGAGCTCTTGCCCGGCTTAAGAAGGGTGAGACCATAGACCGTCTTCTTTACGACGGATATTCCACCATCTCCCTGGGCTATGCCGGATTGTATGAGTGTGTGAAATATATGACCGGAAAGTCACATACGGATGATGAGGCGAAGGATTTTGCTCTTAAGGTGATGCAGAGATTAAACGATGCCTGCGGCGAATGGAAGGCGGAGGAAAATATTGATTACTCTGTATATGGGACTCCCCTGGAATCAACCACATACAAATTTGCACGTTGCCTGCAGGAGCGCTTTGGCGTTATTCCCGGAGTTACGGACAAAAATTATATCACGAATTCATATCATATCCATGTAACGGAAGATATTAATGCATTCGATAAGCTCACATTTGAATCCGAATTCCAGAAGCTGTCTCCGGGAGGTGCCATCAGCTATGTTGAGGTTCCGAACATGGAGGACAATATTGACGCAGTGCTCTCTGTAATGAAGCATATTTACAATACCATTCTTTACGCCGAGCTTAATACAAAGAGTGATTATTGTCAGGAATGCGGATATACAGGGGAAATCGAGATTACCGAAGATCCCCATGGCAAGCTTATCTGGAAATGCCCCAACTGCGGCAACGAGGATCAGGACAAGATGAACGTAGCCCGCCGTACCTGCGGCTATATTGGAACACAGTTCTGGAATCAGGGGCGTACCCAGGAGATTAGAGAGAGGGTTCTTCATTTAGGAGCATGATATATCATGAATTATGGCAGGATATTTAATTATGATATAGCAAATGGGGCAGGCGTTAGGACTGCCCTTTTTGTTAGCGGATGCAGACACCACTGCAAGGGGTGTTTTAACCCGGAAACATGGGATTTTAACTATGGTAAGCCTTATACCCCTGAAACTGAAGATGAGATCATAGCCACATTGGATAATCCGAATATCGACGGCTTATCCCTCTTGGGCGGCGAGCCTATGGAGCCGGAAAATCAGCCGTATATCAGGGCTTTGGCAGAGCGTGCCAAATCGGAACACCCGGATAAAACCATCTGGATGTATTCCGGCTATCTGTTTGAAGAATTGACAGACCCCGATAGCGAGCGCTGCCACACCGGGGATACGGCGGCGATTTTGTCATGCCTTGACATCCTTGTGGATGGAGAGTTTGTTCTGGCAAAGAAAAATATTTCCCTGCGATTTCGGGGAAGTGAGAACCAGCGGATTATAGATGTGCCTGCGACCCTTGAAAGCGGCCGGATCGTACTTTCCGAGTACATGCAGCCGGTACGGGGCGTCCTTTTGCCGAATGGCTCGAACTGATCATAGATTGCCCCCTGCCTGATGCCATCATGCAGTATACTCCCTTTGCACAAATCGCAAAGGGATTTTTTACGCTTAAAATTTGCTATTTTCCTCATTATCGGGTATTATATAAAGCTGTGAGTTTAGTTTTTGTAAGGAGCAATTTTATTTATGAAATTTACAGAATTATTTGAAATACGTAGCGGTCTGAAAAAGAGAGTTATACTTACGGCGGTGTTTATTGCTGCGTCTGCCATTGTTTTTGCGCTTATGTTAAGGGATTATTCCGGAATAGGGTATTGGGCAATGAGCATCGTGTTCTTTGCGGCGGCTCTTATTATGCCTTTTTTAGGCGACAAGGTTTGGACTTTCGTCTATAAATATCTTAAGTATCCGATTCTTGTGTTATTTCCGGCTGTGCTTTTTTATTTTACGGAAAAGGCTATGGATACGGGATATTCATTTAACTTCAAGTTGATGAAATTTATTCTGTTGAATTATATTATCTATGCATCCATTTTGTTTGTGGTATATTTTGTTACTCTTTCCATGAGATGGGCGATACTGATTGATGCTGTCGTTGCCTTTGTACTGGGAATAGGCAATTATTTCGTAATTCTCTTCAGGCAGATACCGATCCTTGCGGGAGATCTTTTTACCGTGGGGACGGCTATGAATGTGGCAAGCGGCTACAGCTATACCATTTCCATGAAGCAGTTTACATTTATCATGTTCTTTATAGCAAGTCTTTCTTTCTTCTTCTTTGCGAGGATGGAGGAGCCGAAGAGGTACGGGGCGAAGATTCGCATACCCGTTGCTGTATTGGGCGCGGCAATAGCTTTGTGCGGAGCTTTTGTTGTCGCTAGAACCGATATATTGGATTCCCTCGGATCAAAGATTAATACATTCCGTCCTATCAAATCCTATGCAAAATACGGCGGCATGCTGACATTTACAAGGACTATAAGGCTTATGGTGGTAGATGCTCCGGATGGATACTCTCTTGCGGCTGTAGAAGAGCTTACCGAAGGATATGAGTCCGACAGCGCCTCTGATGATTCTTATGTGCGTCCCAATGTTATAGTAGTAATGAACGAAGCATTTTCGGATCTCCAGGATGTAGGAGACATGGAGACCTTAAATGAGGTCATGCCTTTCTATAACTCTCTTACGGAGAATGCCATTAAGGGCAGGGTTTATGTGTCTGTATTCGGCGGTCAGACCGCAAATTCCGAGTATGAGTTCCTGACGGGGGATTCCAAGGCGCTCTTGCCTGCCGGAAGCACGCCTTACCAGCTTTATATAAGGAGTTATATTCCTTCTCTTACGGGCAATCTGGGTCTGGATGGTTATCTTAATCTCATAGCCATTCATCCTTATAACGCCAGCGGATACAACAGATCTTCCGTATATTCACTTATGGGATTTACCGATTTTGTTGATATCACGGATTTTGATGAGAATGTCCTAAAGATAGGCGAGCACATTTCCGACAGCGCCGATGTGGACAAGATAATAGAAGAATATGAGGCAAATGAAGCCGAGACTGACGAGCCTTTCTATACATTTAACGTCACTATGCAAAACCATAGTCCCTTTACGGGAGAGTGGGCAAATCTTTCACCGGAAGTGACCCTTGCGGATGAAAGCTACAATATCGACGGCTCCCAGAATTACCTGAATCTGATTCACGCATCGGATGAGGCGTTAGAGAAGCTGGTTACATATTTTGAGAATGTGGATGAGCCGACTGTTATCGTACATTTCGGAGATCATGAGCCGGGTCTTTCGGATGAATTTTATGAAAAGCTTTTAGGAGAGGATCCGGATGACCTCACGGATGAGGAGAGCATGAATCTGTATCATACTCCCTTCCTTATCTGGGCAAACTACGATATTGATGAGGAAAATTATCAGTTTGAGGACGGCATCAGCCTGAATTATCTCCAGGCTGTTATGCTTGATGCCTGCGGCATGAAAGAGAGCGGATATACCAAGTATCTGCTGGATCTCATGGAGGAGCTTCCCATTATCAATATCTGCGGATACAAGGATGCGGACGGAAACTTCTATGATTTGGAGGATGAAACGTCTCCCTACTACGAGACAATAAACAATTACAATATGCTGATTTATAACCACTTGTTTGATACGAAAAACAGATTGGACGAATTCTTTGAGTATGGGGAGTAAGATACGGCGGATAATAAGGATAATATATACGGCGGCTTTGATTAAAGTGCTGTTTCCCTTTACGTACTTTTGCGCATCCCGCAGGAGAGTGGACGAGTCGAAGCTGTTGATAGTCGAGGTCAATGAAAAGCCTTTGACCGACAATTTTAAGCTGTTGTATGATAAATTAAATAAAGATTATAATTTTTATATACACATCCATTATCTTGAAAATACAAAGCCGGGTCGCTTTGCTTATATAAAGCGGTGTCTTAAGCTTATAAGAGATGCGGGAACAGCGAAATATATCCTTGTAAGCGACGCTACCCAGACATTAAGCTGCTATCATATGCGTCCGGAGACCCGGTATATTCAGGTCTGGCATGCATGCGGAGCCTTTAAGAAATTCGGGCGCAGCACACAGGGGCTTAAATGGAGCAAGGGGAATTTCGAGGATAAGCATTTTCCCGTGCATACGAATTATAATCATGTATGCGTAAGCAGCGCCGATGTCGTGTGGGCATATGAAGAAGCCATGGGGTATAAGGATAAGCCCGGGGTGGTTCTTCCCGTGGGTATCAGCCGGACGGATGTTTATTTTGACAATGATTATATTGCTGCGGCAAGGGCGCATGTAAGGGAGCTTTTCCCGGCGTCACAGGATAAGAAGATAATCCTTTATGCACCCACGTTTCGGGGGCGACCCAGGTTTGCCGCATCTCCGGATGAGCTTGATATAGGGGCGTTTCGGGAGGCTTTGGGTGATGAATACGTGCTTTTGGTAAGGCATCATTATATGGTAAAGAATCCGCCGGCAATCCCCGCTGAATATGCAAATTTTGCCATGGACGGAACGAAGATATTTACGGTGGATGAATGCCTGTGCGCAGCGGATATATGCATTACCGATTATTCATCTTTGATATTTGAGTATTCTTTGTTTAAAAAACCGTTGCTTTTCTTTGCTTTTGATTTGGATGACTATAATGACTGGAGGGGATTTTATTATCCCTATGACGAGATGACTCCCGGCCCTGTGTGTCAAACAAATCAGGAAATGATTGAATATATACGAAATATTAAAAGTGAATTTAACCCGCAGACCGTATCAGCATTTTGCAGGAAATTTATGGGCGCCTGCGACGGTCATTCCACGGAAAGAATTATAAAACTATTACTGGAGGAAGAATAATGCCTATCACGGAACTTTTGGAAGAAAACAGTATTAAATACGGAAATGATGTGGCACTTGTAGAGGTGAATCCCGAGGTTAAGGAAGTTCGCCGGGTTACCTGGAAAGAATACGAGCTCGTGGAGTCTGCTGCGGAAACAAGCTATCGCCGCCAGATTACCTGGAGCGTATTTAATGAAAAGGCAAATCGCTTTGCGAATCTTCTTATTGAAAGAGGAATTAAGAAAAACGACAAGGTCGCTATTTTGCTTATGAACGGTCTTGAATGGCTGCCGATATATTTCGGCATATTAAAGACGGGGGCTTTGGCCGTTCCTTTAAATTATCGTTACGATCCTTCGGAAATCAAGTATTGCGTGGAAAAGGCGGATGTGGATATTCTCGTGTTCGGTCCGGAATTTATAGGACGAGTGGAGGAAATCGCCGATGCAATAAGCAAGAACCGCCTGCTTTTCTATGTTGGCCAGGGGCAGTGCCCTTCTTTTGCGGAGGATTATTTTGAGCTTACGGTAAACAGCCCGTCCACATCGCCCAACATCATTCTTTCCGAGCAGGATAATGCGGCGATCTATTTCTCCTCGGGAACGACAGGATTCCCGAAGGCTATCCTGCATAACCATGAAAGCCTTTCAAATGCGGCAAAGGTAGAGCAAAATCACCATGGTCAGACAAAGAATGATATCTTCCTTTGCATTCCTCCCCTTTATCATACGGGAGCAAAGATGCACTGGTTCGGGAGTCTGTTGTCAGGAAGCAAGGCAATACTCCTTAAGGGAACAAGTCCCGAGGCTATTATAGAGACCGTTTCAAACGAGCATTGCTCCATAGTATGGCTTCTTGTGCCCTGGGCTCAGGATATATTGGAGAAGATTGATTCGGGAGAAATTGACCTTAAGAAATACGACCTGCATCAGTGGAGGCTTATGCATATCGGCGCACAGCCCGTGCCTCAGAGTCTTATAAAACACTGGAAGGAATATTTCCCCCATCACCAATATGATACGAACTACGGTCTTTCGGAGTCTACAGGCCCCGGTGCTGTGCATCTGGGTGTGGAAAACATCCACAAGGTGGGCGCCATCGGAAAGCCGGGATATGGCTGGAAAGCAAAGATAGTAAGTGAAGGTGGCTCTGAAATCACCCAACCCGATGAGGTGGGAGAGCTGTGTCTTCAGGGAGCGGGCCTAATGACCTGCTATTACAACGATCCTGAGGCTACCGATGAAGTGCTGAAAGACGGATGGCTTTATACAGGCGATATGGCGATGAAAGATAAGGATGGATTTTATTTCCTTGTAGATCGTAAGAAAGACGTTATTATCACCGGAGGTGAGAATCTCTACCCCGTACAGATAGAAGACTTTATCCGCACCAATCCCAAAGTACACGATGTGGCTGTAATCGGTATTGCAGACAAGCGTTTGGGTGAGATTGCTGCGGCTATTATAGAATTAAAGCCCGGGGAGACCTGTACCGAGGAGGAGATGAACGAGCATTGCTACGGTCTTCCCAGGTACAAGCGCCCCCGCAAGATTATATTTGACGAGATACCAAGGAACCCCACCGGCAAGATTGAAAAGCCCCGGCTCAGGGAAAAATACAACGCTTCGGCTTTGGTTGCGGCAGAGAATCAGGCTTAAAGGAGACAAAAATTGGATTGGAAAACCTTGTTGTGCGCAGACAGAATCCGCACATACCAGCATCCGGATACCAGAGAGATACGTACTGAATTTGAGCGGGATTATCACAGGATAATCGATTCGGCCTCGTTTCGCCGTCTTCAGGATAAGACACAGGTCTTCCCCTTGGATGAAAGTGATTTCGTGCGTACCAGACTGACGCATTCTCTGGAGGTTTCGTCTATTGCAAGGTCTTTGGGCAGCAATGTATCCCAAAAGATAATGTCTAATCTTAAGGACCCGGATTTTGAGCCGGAGTATGTGTCGGATATTTGTAATATCCTTCAGTGCGCAGGCCTTATTCACGATATAGGAAATCCTCCCTTCGGACATTTTGGTGAAACGACAATTAGGGAATGGTTCCAAAAAAATCTTCCCGATTTAATATCCGGGGGAGCTCCTGTTGAAAGCTTGCTTACAGAGGAAATGAAGAATGATTTCTATCATTTTGAAGGTAATGCGCAGGGATTCCGTCTTGTTACGAAACTCCACTATTTAGTGGATTCTCACGGGATGAACCTTACAAAGGCTCTTCTTGCAACCATAATTAAATATCCGGTTTCTTCCGTGGAAATAAGCAAAGAAAGCGGGGATATCCGCAGAAAGAAGATGGGATATTTCCTTGCGGACAAAAAAGATTTTGATGATGTACAGTCATCCTGCGGCACAAACGGAAGAAGGCATCCTCTTGCATTTCTGCTTGAGGCTGCAGACGATATTGCATATATTACCGCAGATATTGAAGATGCATATAAGAAACGATATCTTTCCTTTGATCTTTTGCAAAGGGAGCTTACAGCCTATGGAAATGACAATAATCTTTTCACGGATGAAAGCAGCAGATATAAGGAGCTTATGGATTCTCTGCAAAGGAAATTTAAGCGGGGAATGGATCAGGGGAACGCCGATCCCGGCGAATATGCTGTCCAGAATTGGGTTATCACGGTTCAGGTTGCAGCTATAAACGAAGTAACTGATGCCTTTATCAGAAACTATGATGCCATCATGGAAGGTACGTACAAAAAAGAGCTTATAGCGGATTCCAACGTGAAGGGAATTATGCAGGCATTAGGTCGGATAGAGCTAAAGTACGTATTTCAATCCAGCCCCATTTACAAGCATGAGATTGCAGAAGAGGTAATTCTGGATTTTCTGCTTGATAAATTTGTGCCTGCTGCAGCAAAATACGATACAGATGAGCCGATGACAGCTGTTGAAACCCGGCTTATGGGAATTATATCCGAAAATTATATGTCGGTTTACAAAACGCATTCCGAAGGAAAAAATCCCACTGAGCGCCTGTATCTTCGGCTTATGCTTGCGACAGATTATATCTGCGGTATGACGGATACATTTGCAAAGACGCTCTATCAGGATCTTTCGGGAAATAATTAAGACAAAAAGGCGGATCGGCTCGCAGCTTTACGGCTGCGTCTGTTAGGAGGAAATGTCTATGTTATATTATGAAGACGGTACGGGAACCCAGTTTCACCTTCATCTGACATCAGAGGATGTAGGGAGATATTGTATTCTTCCCGGAGACCCCGGGCGCTGCGAGAAGATAGCTTCTTTTCTGGATGATGCCGAGCTTGTATCAAGTAACAGAGAATTCACGACGTATACCGGCACTCTTGAGGGAGAGAAGGTCTCCGTCACGTCTACCGGTATCGGCGGACCTTCCGCAGCCATAGCGATGGAAGAGCTTACCCGCTGTGATGTCGATACATTTATCCGTGTGGGAACCTGCGGCGGCATGGATATAAATGTCAAAGGAGGCGACCTGGTTATAGCTACCGGCGCTATCCGTATGGAGGGCACATCAAAGGAATATGCTCCCATAGAATTTCCTGCCGTGGCAGATCACAAGTGTGTAACTGCCCTTGAGCAGGCTGCGAAGGATTTGGGAATGACTTATCATGTAGGCGTGGTGGAATGCAAGGATTCCTTCTATGGCCAGCACGAAGCCGACAGAATGCCCGTGGGATATGAGCTTTTGAACAAATGGGATGCCTGGCTTAAGCTGGGGACGAAGGCTTCGGAGATGGAGTCTGCTGCGATGTTTACCGTAGGAGCGGCTCTGGGCGTCCGGACTGGGACGGTTCTTCTTACCGTAGCCAATCAGGAAAGAGAAAAGCAGCATATGACAAATCCGCAGGTCTATGATATGGAATCGGCCATAAAGACAGCGGTAGAGGCAGTGAGAATCCTTATAAAGAACGGGGATTGATTTATGAAATCTGTCAAAAGACGTATATTTGAAATTATAGAGATAGGAAACAGGGACGATATTGTTTCCTGCGCCTTTGATTATTTTATCACGGTTGTTATTGCGGTAAATCTGTTTATATTGTTCCTTGAAACATTTGATTATCCCCAAAGTCTTGAAGGTACTGTCAAAGCCGTAGAGATGATAACCCTTATCATATTTATAGCAGAGTATATTTTAAGGCTTTGGACCTCATCTTTCCTATATCCCCAAAAGACTCCGGCAAAGGCGCTTTTTTCCTTTATATTTTCATTTTACGGATTGGTCGACCTTTTTGCCATACTTCCGTATTTTCTTCTTATGATGCCTTCGGGCATAGCAGCCTTTCGGGTGCTTCGTATAATAAGGGTGTTTCGGCTTTTTCGGATCAATGCGCAGTATGACGCTTTTAATGTGGTTTTAGATGTGCTTAACGAAAAGAAATCACAGCTTATATCCTCGATTTCCCTGATTACAATGGTGATGATGTGTTCATCCCTTCTTATGTATTCCATAGAACATCCTCTGCAGCCGGATGTGTTCAAAAACGCATTATCCGGTCTTTGGTGGTCGGTATCTGCAATATTCACGGTGGGCTACGGCGATATTTATCCTATCAGTACCCTGGGGCAGATAATCGCCATTATCATATCTTTTCTTGGAGTTATGCTGGTTGCCATTCCTACGGGTATTATTTCTGCGGGATTTGTGGAATATTTTTCAAGGATAAAGGAAATGTCTGCGGAAAGCGGCACCGGCAGGATGAAATTCCTGAAGATTACCATAGAAGAAGACCACCCCTGGGCAGGGCAGATGCTAAAGGATATGGTTCTCCCGCCGGAGATAACTGTGGCGGCTGTCATACGCAGTGAAAAAGTTCTTATTCCCAGGGGAAAGACAGTGATAAATCCCGGAGATTCGATGGTACTTAGCTCGAGTGAATATGATGAAGGAATAAAGCTTTTGCTTCGTGATGAGACAATTTATGAAAAGCATCCCTGGGCAGGGAGGACTCTGGAGGAAATATCACTTCCCGACAATATGGTTGTGGTTTCCATATCAAGGGGAGAGCATGTGATAGCTCCTCAAGGGAGCACCATGATAATGACGGGGGACGTAGTCACATATTGCAGCAATTACGCAAAATAAAAAAATGAATTACAGAAAAGACAGATATGAAAATCCTATATCCATATTAGGCTACGGCTGCATGCGCTTTAGCAAAAAGGGAGGCTCCGTAGACCTGGATAAAGCCGAATCCGAGATAATGGAGGCGTATAAGAGCGGCGTTAATTATTTTGATACCGCATATATTTATCCGGGAAGCGAAGCAGCTCTGGGGCAAATCCTTGAAAAGAATCAAATTCGCTCCAAAGTCAACATCGCAACAAAGCTGCCCCAGTACCTTGCGGGAAGCTTAAAGGCGGTGGATAAATTTTTTGCGGAGGAGCTTTTGCGCCTGCGCACGGACTATATTGATTATTATCTTATGCATATGTTTACGTCGCCGGGGCAGTGGGACAAGCTCAAAACCTACGGCATAGAAGAATGGATAGCCCAAAGAAAGCAGGAAGGTTCCATACGGCAGATCGGCTTTTCTTTTCACGGGAACACGGCGGATTTTTTGGAGATTTTGAATGCATATGATTGGGATTTTTGCCAGATTCAGTATAATTATATAGATGAATTTTCCCAGGCGGGAGTAGAAGGGCTTAAAGCCGCAGCAGCCAAAGGAATACCTGTTATCATCATGGAGCCTTTAAGGGGAGGAAAGCTGGTAAATCAGCTTCCCCGGGAGGCAAAAGAGCTTATAGGCGCATCGGCTGCTGTGTCAAATCCTGCGGAGCTTGCTTTTAGGTGGCTGTGGGACCAGCCGGAAGTAACCTGTGTGCTTTCGGGGATGAACAGCATGGAAATGGTCCGGGAAAATTGTGAAGCTGCATCGGCGGCGGAGACGAGCTACCAGACCGGGGAAGAAAAGGAAATTATATCACAAATTAAGAAAATTATATCCCGGTTTGAGCTTGTGAGATGCACCGGGTGCAGGTATTGTATGCCGTGCCCCAGAGGGGTTGATATACCCATGCTTTTTGCCTGCTACAACAGGACGGCTCTTGGCAATAAAGGCTCTGCCAGAAAGGAATATTTCCAGAATGTGGGTCTTAGAAGAGAACCTGCTTTTGCAACCCGGTGCATAGGCTGCGGAAAGTGCGAAAGCCACTGTCCCCAGGGCATTCCAATAATACAAAAGTTAAAGGAAGCAGACAGGACTATCCGCCCTCTGCCTTATAAAATTGCCATAAGTGTTGCGAGGAAGTTCCTTAAGCTTTAGGACAGACGGGTTTTACAGAATCGGAGGTGCAAGCTTGAAAAATTTAATTATTTATTACACCCGAACCGGGGAAAATTACGTTAACGGTCAGTTGAAGAATCTTGAAAAAGGAAATACCGAGATTGTTTGTGAATTCATCCGGGATGCCGTTGGAGCAGACCTTTTCCGGGTAGATACTGTAAAGGAGTATCCCGCAGGTTACATTGAATGCACGGAAGTTGCAAAAACGGAGCTTAAGAAAAAAGCAAGACCGGAGCTTAAAGAATATCTGAACGATATTTCGGAGTATGACAATATCGTTGTGGCAGGCCCGTGCTGGTGGGGAAATTATCCCTGCGCCATATTTACCCAGCTTGAGAGGCTTGATTTTTCGGGCAAAAAGGTATTTCCTGTCATGACGCACGAAGGCAGCGGTCAGGCGGACAGCCCAAAGGCTCTGAAGAAATATTGCAAAGGCGCAAAGGTGGGCAAGGGGCTCGCCGTACACGGCGCCATAGCGTCTGAATCAGGAGATGCTATTGCGGCCTGGGCAAAGAAAAATCTTAATTGACAATATTTAAAACGACGAAATTCAGGGTGAAGAGATTAAAATATAGAGATTTTGCATGAATATTTTTAACCGGGAAGAAAAACAGGTTCAGTACATTGAGCTTGTATATGACCTTATATTTGTATATATGGTGGGGAAAAATAATGCTCTGCTTAGCAACTTTGAGGGAGGCTTTGCGAGCCCCGGAGCATTCATGGCATATGTGCTTTGCACCCTGGCCGTGATTCAGATATGGAATTTTACCACATTTTACATAAATATGTTCGGCAGAAACGGCGTAAGGGATCATGTCTTTCTTTTTATAAACATGTATCTTATGTATTTTATAGGGGAGAGCACTCGGCAGGACTGGCAGCCCTATCAGGCACAGTATCACATAGCCTGGGGGCTTATTCTCGTAAATATCGGATGCCAATATCTGCTGGAGCTTCGTAATCACGGAGCGGACGTGTGGAATGTGGATATTATTAAGCGTATGGCGCTGACTTTGTTTGCGGAGGCCGCTCTGGTATTTGCGGCGGTTTTTGCTTCACCTTATGCCGGGATGATTCTCTCTGCTATAGCTGTACTTTTCGGAATTGTTCTTACAATCCTGGGCAGGGGAAAAAGCCCCGGGGGAACCATAGATTTCATGCATCTTACGGAAAGAGCGATGCTCTATGTGGTCTTTACTTTCGGAGAGATGGTCATAGCTATTGCGGCGTATTTTAACGGAGACGGAAGCTTTGATCTTAACTCAATCTATTCTTCTCTTATGGCGTTTCTTATGGTGGGCGGGCTGTTTTTGTCCTATGAGGTGGTGTATGAGCATATCCTTGACAGGGAAAAAGACGATGGTGGCATGCTGTATATGGCTATACACATATTTATTATATTTACACTTAACAATATAACTTCGGCTCTTGAATTTATGCGGGAAGATGAGGTTTCGATCCTCCCGAAGATATTGTTTATGGTGTTCTCGGTGGTGGGATATTATGCTTTTTTGCTTTGTCTTGGACGACAGTATGCAAAGAAGTGATTCAAAATAGACGGCTCCTATATTCTTAAGCTTATTTTAATCACTGCTGCAATATGCGTATTATTCACGATATTTTCCCGTTCAGATAATTTACGACTTCAAGCCTGCCGTCTTCCGTAAAAGGGAAAAGCTCGATTTCCTTAAGTGCATCGTCTGTGTGGTCGTAAGCGTAGGGCTCGGGCCAGGTAGTAACTTCAAATACATCCTGCGCATCGTCCCCCTCGCCCCGGGAGCTCTTTATTATGCGATAGCGCATCCCGTCACAGCTTCCTGTAAAAGCTTCGCCATAGGTATAGAATTTGTAGCTTAATATGTCTGTGTCTTTTATCATTTTTATTCTCCATGCAACAAACATGATACACTTTAGCATAAGTTAAAAAAGGGAGCAAGGGGTTAATTTTTTTGAAAAATCATCCGATATACAATTACGGTGGAATATGCCATGGATGGAAATTTTTAGTTATGGAGGGATATTTCCACCGGAAAGGCGGTAAAATATGTCACTTGGAATTGAATCTGTGGGAGCTGTAAGCAATGTGGCGGCAATCCTGCCCGTAGATCCCATAACCCCCGTAAACGAAGGGGATGCTTCCGTAAAGCCGATTCAGCCAATAAACAGCGGCGAAGAGGACGGGGATTCATACATTCCTTCAATGAGCATGATGGGAACGGCGGACGCTCCCATGCCCAGCAGCGTGTATAACGCATCCGGCATGCAGATTGCGGATATCACCGTATCTTCAGCGTCGGGGATGCAGGGTATGGAAGAAGCTTCGTCCGTAATCGGAGCTTCGGATTCCGTATCTTCGTCAGATGGCTCATTCCTTTCCATATTGTCGGAAAAGCTAAGGGCAAATGAAGACAGCATTTTAAGGGCTATGCAGGAGCTTGGTCTTACGGCAGATGACCTTACGGACAGGGCAAATATGGAAGCTTTGGCGGATGCCATGAACCAGGGAGCAGCCCAGCTGGGAGTTACCCGGATTGAGGATATCTTAGGCACTGTAGATGAGCTTATGGGCGCTATCGAAGGGATTTTACCTTCGGACGGGGATTCTTCGGGAGTTTCTTCATTGGATGAAGAAGCTTTAGAGAGCGCCATATCGGGAGCCGGCGGTTCGGGCGGCGGTTCAGGCTCGGGCGGCTCCGATTCCGAGACCCAGACAGAAGTCGTTACCATAGACGGTGCTACATATCTTCAGACCACGGTTACTGAAAACGGCATCACCACCGTGACCAGGACTCTCATCAGCGATGCGCCGGAAGATTCCGCTGCGGCATCGATTGCTACGGTCTGATATTTTAAGCACACGAAACACTGTATTTGAGGCACTTACCAAAAAGTAAGTGCCTTTCTTTAAGGAGGATACAAAGATGTCATGTTCAAACGGATGCAAGAATTACCCAAATATGTTTAAGCCCATGACAATAAGGGGAAAGACATGGAAGAACCGGGTAGTAGCCGCCCCTATTACCGCAAATCGTATTGTGGACCACGGCTACCCCACTCCCGAGGGGATCGATGCCTATGAGACGAAGGCAAGAGGCGGCTTTGGACAGGTGACGGTGACAGAGTCTTTCGTAGATCATGAATATGCTTGGAGGCACGAGCACGGGCTTAATGTCTGGGATAATCCTATGACCACTATCCACATGGAGTCTATAATGACCCTGACGGAGGCCATAAAGGCGCACGGGGCAGTTGCTCTTGCCCAGCTAAATCATGTGGGCGCCATGAATCATCCCGATACCATCCCCGGTCACAAGAATCCCATAGGTCCTTCCGCCTTCGTCCGTGATGACGGCGTGCAGGTAGAGGAGATGACGAAGGAGCAGATTGAATATACCGTAAATCAGTTCGCCGAAGCATCCTGGAACTTAAAGGCTTTGGGCTTTGACGGGGTAAACCTTCACGGAGGGCACGGGTGGCTTTTAAACCAGTTCCTCTCGCCCCGCTTTAATCATAGAACCGATGAATACGGCGGCTCTATGGAGAACCGTGCCCGGCTCTCTGTTGAGGTGTGCGACAAGATACGAGAGATTTGCGGCGAGGATTTCATTATAGAATATCGTATGAGCGGCTCCGAGCGTATCGAAGGCGGCCAGACCTTAGAGGAGGGTATCGAATTTGCGAAGATCATCCAGCATCATGTGGATATCATTCATGTAACCAGCGGTTTTTATCAGGATCATGTAAATACAAAGGCTTTTTCATCTATGTTCGACGCCCACGGCTGTAATCTCGACCTGGCGGAGGCTATAAAGAAAAACGTGGATGTCCCCGTTACGGCAGTTGGCGGATTTAACGGGCCGGATCAGATAGAAGATGCCATCGCCTCCGGAAAGTGCGATTTCGTCGCTATGGGCAGGCAGCAGTTCGCAGATCCTGCATTTGTAAATAAGACGCTTAAAGGTCTCGAGGATGAGATAGCCCCCTGCCTTCGGTGTTCCTGCTTTAATCCTCTGGCATCAGACCCCGGAGAGCGTCCCATTCCGGAGCTTTGGCATTGTGCGGTGAATCCCGAAAGCGGCAGAGAGCTTCGCTGGAGAAATGCGCCCCGTCCAACAGGGAGCCGCAACGTCCTCGTTATAGGCGGAGGTATCTCCGGTCTTTATGCGGCGGCGACCGCAGCGGAAAGGGGGCACAAGGTGACTCTTGTCGAAAAATCGGATAAGCTTGGTGGGCAGCTGTGGTTTACGGAGATTGATACCCATAAGGAATCTCTCCTTCGCTTCCGGGATTCTGTCATTGCCCGATGCAGGAGACTTGGAGTTGACATAATATTGGACACCGAGGCTGACGAAGCATATATCGAGAAAGCCTCTCCCGACGCTGTTATCTGCGCTGTGGGCTCCCATCCCTTCGTTCCTCCTATAAAGGGAATAAAGGAAAACGCACAGCATGCCCTCTATGGCTACACTCATCCCGAAGAGGTAAAAGGAAAGAAGGTCGTTATCATAGGAGGCGGCGCTATAGGATGTGAGACCGGATATTTCTTTGCAAGCGAATGGGGTGCGGACGTCACTGTTCTCGAGGCTTTGCCACAGATGATGAAGGACAGCTTCCCTTCCCAAAAGGCGGCTCTTTTTCCAAGGATGGACAAAATCGGCATGATGCTTCATAATAACGTGAAGACAAAGGAGATTACGGCAGATGGCGTAATATATGAAGATGCATCCGGAAATGAGATAAAAGCTGATGCAGACCTTGTCCTGTATGCCTGCGGGAGCCGTGCAAACTCTGATATCACGGAGAAATTGCGCACAGTCATACCCTGGTATGTGGTGACCGGCGACGCCCGTAAGGCTCGTACTGTCAAGATGGCGACATATGAAGGGTTCTGCGCTGCCATGGATATTTTGTGACAGCCGGATATACAGGAATAGCAAAAGCCAAAAGCCATAAGCCACACCAAAAGGAGGAAATTAAAATGTCATTTAATAAAACACTTCCCACCTATGACCTGAAAGGAAAGACAGCCATAGTCACAGGCGCAGCCCAAGGTATAGGTTTTGAGGCCGCAGGGGTTCTTGCGGCTGCGGGGGCAGACGTAGTCCTTGCGGATCTTAATGCAGATGCAGCAGCAAAGGCAGCCGGAGAGCTTACTAAAGAAGGTCTCTCGGCCATCGGCCTATCCTGCGATGTATCTTCAAAAGAAAGCGTTGAAAAGCTCGCAGAAGATACCATGGCAAAATTCGGCCATATTGACATCCTTATAAATAACGCCGGGGTAACCATAGACGAAAAGCCTATCCTGGATGTGACTGAAAAGGAATGGGATTTTGTTCACAATATAGATCTTAAAGGATTTTTCTTTACAAGTCAGGTGATAGCGGCTAAAATGAAGGAACAGGGCACTGGCGGACGTATGGTGAATCTGACATCTGCTGCCGGCATAATGACGCCGAAATATGTCAGTGTCTACGGCGCTGCGAAGACCGGAGTAAAGCACCTGACAGGTATCATGGCAAAGGAATGGGCAAGATGGGGCATTACGGTAAACGCCGTGGCACCCGGATATGTAAAGACCCATATGATAGACAAGATGCTCGAAAACGAAAAGAATGCGGAAGTAGTCATGAAGTCCATCCCCCTTCGCAGATATGCGGAAGTCCGGGATGTAGCAAATGTTATTCTTTTCCTTTGCACCGAGGCGTCATCGTACCTTACCGGTGTTGTGGTACCCATAGACGGTGGAATGATGGCTTAGCCCTGCGGTCTGAAGCCCAAACCCGGACATCAATATACGCCTGAAAGGACGCATTAGATGAAGCAGCTTACATACTCGCTGGAATCCAAAGATGATGCATTGAATCTGTGCAGGGAAATCGGAAATGATTCTGATTTCCTGAAAGCTTCATGTGTCTATGTTCAGGTCTACGTACACCCCAAGGGAGTCGTTTGGTTAAACGACTTCCTTTTTGCGCTTAAAGACTCTATCCCCGATATAGTCATAGCCGGGGAGACTTCCTATGAACACGTGGTAAACGGCAAGCGTACCATAGATGTGGCGGTGGTAAGCTTTATGCTTTTTGATGAATCCAATGTAACGCTTTTTGAGTACAACATGGATTATATCGAAGAAAAGACTGCAGCTCATGATCTTTCCCGGGCGGTAAATGCCATGGATGATGCTGTGGCTGTCCAGATCTTCGTAAACAGCGTAAGCTGTTCCACCCTTGAATTTCTCGAAAATTTTAATGTCAGAAACAAGGATATAGTGTATTTCGGAGCCGGCGCCGGCGTGGGTATCGGCGAGCTCATGCTCGAAGAATCAAAGATAATGGGAAGTGCAGCCTCCGATGTCTTTGTTATCGGAAATGAAATAATATATTCCGGCATTGTGGCTGTAGTCTACCGGGGAAAGAATCTTTTCGTAAATTCCGACAGCACCATGGGATGGACACCTACAGGGCGTACCATGTCTGTCACAAAGGTAGTAGGTTCCCAGGAGCTGGTGGAAATAGACGATATGCCCATAGCCTATCTGTATGAGCATTATACCGGAGCAAAGCCGGGACCGCATTTTGTGAGCAATATCATGGATTTTCCCATGATAATTAAAAAAGGCGATAAAAATATCGCCAGGAATCCTTCATTCCTGCTGGAAAACGGACATCTTTTTTATATGTTCGGACTGCATGAAGGGGACGATGTACAGTTCTCCTTCGGCAATTATCACAGGATAATGGATCACGCCGTGGAGTGCGCCAGGAAAGCTGCGGGATTCTTCCCGGAAGCGTTGGTTTTAAATATCAGCAGCACCCGCTCCGGATATTTGAGAGACTATGAGGACGACGAGATAAATTATTACAGGAAGGTCTGCCCCTCTGTTACGGGAACCGGCGTATCCATGGGAGAGATTACCAGGTTTAACGGAGCAGGGGAGATATTAAACAACGCAATTGTATTTACGGCTTTCAGGGAAGGTGAAGCTCCGGAGGACGGGAAAAAGCCCCGGCTTCGCAGGATAGGCGATGTAGAGGGCAAAATCCCCATGATAGAGCGGCTCTATACCTTCCTTGAGGCTTCTACGACAGAGTTTGTGCAGCTCCAGGAGGAGCAGAGGCAGCAGGAGCTTATGGATGAGGTGCGTGTCCAGACCGCAGCAAATGATGCAAAGTCGGATTTCCTCTCATCCATGTCCCATGAAATAAGGACGCCCATAAACGCTGTCCTTGGCATGGATGAAATGATCCTCCGGGAGGCAAAGGAGCCTGATATACGCAAATATGCCGAAAATATCAGGGCTGCGGGAAACACCCTCCTTAATCTTATAAACGATATCCTTGATTTTTCAAAGATAGAAGCGGGAAAGATGAACCTTGTTCCCGTGAAATACAGTATGTCTTCTTTGCTTTATGATATATTTATTATGTGCTCAAACACGGCTGAGGAAAAGGGTCTTGATGTAATCTTTGATGTGGATAACGAGATACCCGATATGCTCTTTGGCGATGAGATGCGCCTTAAGCAGGTCATATTAAATATTGCAAATAACGCAGTCAAATATACAAAGACAGGCTCTGTTACCATCGTTGTGGATTACGAAAAAAAAGAAAGAAATATCATAGATCTGACTTTCCATATAATAGATACCGGCATCGGCATTAAAGACGAGGATATGGCAAATCTCTTTAAGCCCTTTGAAAGGCTTGATGAAAAGAAGAACCGCTCTATCCTGGGCACGGGTCTTGGCATGAGCATTACGACGCAAATCCTGTCCATTATGGGAAGCGAGCTTAAGGTGGACAGCGTCTACGGTGAAGGGTCTGATTTTTATTTTACCCTATCTCAAAGCGTGGTAAATGAGGCTCCCATCGGGAATTTCCGGCTGAAGGCAGAGCAAAGAAGCGACGAAGGAAAGCAGTATGAGGCTACATTTACCGCATCGGGTGCAAGGATACTGGCGGTGGATGATACGCCCCTTAACCTTACTGTCCTTGAGGGGCTCCTTAAGGAAACGGGGCTTCAGATAGATACGGCCGAAAGCGGTATAGAAGCAGTGCAGCTTTGCGAGGATTTTGAATATGACGTTATTCTCATGGATCACAGGATGCCGGATATGGACGGCACCCAGACTATGATGGCGATACAGATGGATGAAGACGGCATAAACCGGGATACGCCGGTGGTAGTCCTTACCGCAAATGCCGTAGACGGAATGAGAGAGAGGCTCCTTGATGAGGGCTTTGATGCATATCTTTCAAAGCCCATAGATTCAAATGAATTGGAGCGCATACTGGTAGAGTTTATACCTGCGGATAAGCTGGATGAATCAGGCTTTGAAGGCGGTCTCATATCGGAGCAAAATCCTCCGGATGCAACGGAAACAGCCCCCGGACACCCCGATAAGGGCAAGACAGAATTCCCCGAAGGAATATATGAGATTAAAGAGCTTGATATGGAAGCCGGCAGGAAAAACAGCGGTTCTGCCGAGATATACCTGAATGTCCTTCGGGAATATTCCGACAGCTGCAGGATGAATTACAACCGCCTTGCGGATGATATGGAGCAGGGTGATATAAAGGATCTTACCACAAAGGTTCATGCTTTAAAGAGCTCGTCCCGTCTTGCGGGAGCCCTTGATATATCTGAGCGGGCGGCGCATTTGGAGCAATGCGGGGATGCGGGAGACTGGGATACCATATTAAATGAGCTTCCGGAGCTTTTGGAAGATTACAGCAATCTTTGCAATGCAATTATGAGGGCTTTCGACGATGCCGAAGGAGAAAAGCCCCTGATAGAAGCCGGAAATCTGAATGACGCCTATGAAGCTCTTTATGAATTTGTGGATGCCTTTGATTTCGACGGTGCAGACAATGTAATGCGGCTTCTCGGGCAGTACAATATGCCGGATAATGAAGTGGAATTTTTCAACGATATAAAGGGTCTTATGGCAGCCGTTGAAAGAGAGCAGATAATGGTACTTATTGATGAAAGAAGAGGAGAAACATCATGAGAAGCAGACTTTCCAGATCCAGAATGAGAAGAGAATCAGAATCGGAAAACAATCAAAACGGCGAGGGAATGTCCCTGAAAAAATCTCATATTGCAGCCGATATGAAGACTGTGCTTTTGGTGTGCAGTAAAAAGACATTCATAGTAGACGCAATGGTGGATAAGCTTGAAGAAAGCGGGTATACCGTATCTTGCGTGAAAGCCGATATTATGGAAGTAGAGCCTGTGGAAGGTCCTGCGGGTTATGTTATTTATTATATTACTGACGATCTTTCCGAAAAGATTCAGGAGTTTCTCTTTTATCTTCGGGATATAGTTGTAGAAGGAGACAAGTTCCTTTATCTTGCCGGAGAAAAGGCGGATATCGAGATAGCGGAGAGAATGATGAAATCCACAAATGTGGTAACAGGTTATTTTGAGCGTCCTATCAATGTAAATAAAGTCATTACGACATTTGAAAGGAATACTACAGGCAGAAAGCACAAGAAAAACATACTTGTGGTAGATGACGACGGTACCTTCCTTCGCTCCGTCCACGACTGGCTTAGCGACAGATACCAGGTAACCATGGCAAATTCCGGGATGAGTGCCGTTGCCTATCTTGCAAAGCATGAGCCGGATCTTATCCTTCTTGACTACGAAATGCCCATAGCCGACGGGGCAAAGGTCCTTGAAATGATCCGTACCGAGACCCAGACCTCAAACACCCCCGTTATTTTCCTTACGGGAAAGGATGATAAGGAAAGTGTTATGAAGGTCATCCCCCTAAAGCCCCAGGGGTATCTTTTAAAGACATTATCTCCGGAAAAAATCCATCAGGAAGTGGACGATTTTTTCGAGAGACAAAAGGGAATATAAGCTTGCGGGAAATGCCCGAAATGCAGTATTATGAGGAGAATTTCAGCAAGAAGAATTTTATGAAAGAGTAAGAAGGATACCGCACATATATGGAACGATGGATAGTGGCCGTAGATGATGAGGAAATGAGCCTTACCAGTATAAAGATGTTGCTGGGGTCTGAGGATATGAAGGTAAGCTGCCTGAAATCCGGAAAAGACCTTCTTAAATTCATGGAAAAAATGATCCGGATCTCATTCTCCTGGATGTGAGAATGCCCGAAATGGACGGATTCGAGACATATAAAAAGTTAAGAGAACGGGAAAAGGAAAGGGAAATCCTCGAGACTCCCGTTATTTTTCTTACGGGAGATTCTGACGAAGAGACCGAGAGATATGGTCTTCGGCTGGGAGCCTCTGATTTTATCCATAAGCCTTTTAACAAAGACATATTGATACGGCGCATCAAGAACACGGTGTCTTTCAGCAGGAGACTTGAGACCTTGACGGAAGATGCGACTACAGACAAGCTTACGGGATTCCTTAACAAGACAAGCGGTATAGCAAAGGTGACGGCTGCCATATCAAGCCTTAAAGGTATGCTTACCGTTCTCGACCTCGACAGCTTCAAGCTTGTAAATGACCTTTTCGGCCACGAAAAGGGCGACAGGGTTCTTGAGGCATTTGCGGAGGTTGTGCGGTCCAACGTGCGGGGGCAGGATATCGTAAGCCGCATAGGCGGCGATGAGTTTATGGCGTTTTTTTGCGACCTGACAGAAGCAAGCGCCGTAAATGCCCTGACAAAGCGCTTAAATGACCAGTTTGCCGCCGGAGTGGATGCGCTTTTGGGAGAAGGACACGGGATTCCCATCGGTATATCCGTAGGAGCCGTGAAGGTTCCCGAATACGGCAGGGATTACGAAGACCTCTTCAAGATGGCGGATAAAGCCATGTATCAGGCAAAGCAGGCCGGAAAGCATTGCTGCCGCATATTTACATCGGGAGTGCAGGGATGAAAATATCCTTGCCTATTCCCAAAGTATAAAAACCGCAGGAGATATGCTTCTTGAATTTGTGGATGATGCCTTTGGTTTTTCGCAGCTGGGAGAAGAGGATAATGCGGATGAATCCGGGAAGAACAGGCGGTTTACGGCGCCTTCTGCAAGCATTCTTGTAACAGATGATAACGAAATGAATATAGTGGTTTTTAAGAGCCTTGTTAAACGGCTCCAAATACCTACGGATACTACGGAATCTGCGGATGAAGCCATTGAAAAGACTCTTAAAAATAAATATGACATTATTTTTATGGATCACATGATGCCGGAAAAAGACGGCATAGAGGCTTTGCATGAAATCAGGGAAAATCCCGATAATCCCAATGTTAAAACCCCTGTTATCTGCCTTACGGCCAATGTTTCCGAAGGGGCAATGCAGATGTATTTTGATGCCGGGTTTGACGGATATCTTACAAAGCCCATAGATGCAGATATATTTGAAGGTATGCTTCTTAAATATCTGCCTGCGGAAATGATAGAGGATGCTCCCGATGAAGATGACGGCAAGGCAGGAGATAATGGGGAATCAAATGAAATCCTTAAGGCGTTATACGGCTCTGCCATAGATGTAAAGACGGGTCTTAAAAACAGCGGCTCCATGGAAGATTATATGCCTTTGCTAAAGCTTTTTTATGAATCGATAGACGGAAAAAGTAAAGAGCTTAAGGGGTATTATGAAGCGGAGGATTTTGAGAATTATACCATAAAGGTTCATGCGCTAAAGAGCTCTGCCCGTCTTATAGGAGCGGTTGGTTTCGGGGAAGATGCGCAGGCTCTTGAAGATGCCGGGAAAAACAGGGAGTATGGTTATATCAGGGAGCATCACAAAGAGCTTATGGATGAATGCGCAGCGCTAAAAGAGCTCTTTTGCGGGGTGTTTTCCGGAGATGATTTATCTGATGAAGAGAATAAGCCCGAAGCATCTTCGGAAAATATGAAAGAAGCCTATGAGAGGCTTAAGGCGGCTGCAGATGAAATGGATATAGATGCCATAGAGGAAGTCTTTGAGGATATGAAAAAATACAGCATTCCAAAAGAGGAAAAGCCCCTTTGGAATGCCGTAAAAGATGCAGCTTCGCAGTATGATTATGACGGGATTTTGGAATGCCTTAAATAATCTTTATTCTACCGGGTCTAATTGCTTTATGGCATTTACGGCAGAATCATAATCTGCCGTCACCTTATCATAATAAGCCTTGTAGTCGTCGGGGATAGAGCCTGCCCGAAGGGCATCTGTAAATTCATTGCTGGATTTAAAGAGGTTTCCGAGCCCCAGATTAAGACATACTCCCTTAAGGGAGTGCGCAGCGCGGAAAGCTTCATCCGCATTTCCGGATTCCAGAGAATCCGTAAGGAGATTATAGCTTCCGTCGTTTAAAAACATATTAAGGAATTTATATACATTTTTTTCGCTGGCAAGGCGCCCTGTGGTATCCTCAAGGCTACCTCCCAGTATCTCATAGCATTCCGTAAGATTCATGTTTTTCCTCCCTAGAATTCCGCAAATGAGGATTCCTCATACATACTTTCCTGGATGGCGTCTTCAGAGCGTCTCTTTATGGAATCATATATGGAGGTTTCCTTCATGTTTTCTTCGATTCTGTCTTCACACAGTGTAAAACAGTGGAGAAGCTCCGGATTAAATGAGCCGCATTCTCCCTCTTTTATCATGCGTACGGCAGTTTTGTGGTCGTAGGCGTCTTTATAGACTCTGGCGCTTGTAAGGGCGTCATATACATCCGCCATGGAGACTGCCTGTACATATATCGGGATCTCGTCTCCTGATATGCCGTCGGGATAGCCCGAGCCGTCCCATCTTTCGTGATGCCAGCGGCATATCTCATAGGCATATTTCATCATAGGCTCCTGCTCATAGCCCTTTACGGATGCTATCATGGCAGCTCCCGCCTCGGAGTGGGACTTCATAATGGCAAATTCACTGTCCGTAAGTTTCCCGGGCTTGTTGAGAATCTCTTCGGGAACCGCTATCTTTCCGATGTCATGTATGGAAGAAGCGGTACATATAGCCGATATCTGTGATGCCGTAAAATGATATTTGGGATAGAGCATCATAAGGTGACGCAGCAATATCTCTGTTATGGTATTTACATGAAGTACATGAAGCCCGCTTTCGCCGTTACGGAATTCCACCACGTTTGCAAGGACGGAAACCATCAGAGTATCGTTCCGCTCTCTTGAAACTATCTGCTCATATACTTTCTTTTGCAGCGCAGCCTTCTCCGAATAAGCCGTGATCGTGGTTATTATTCTGTGTCGAACGGCGGATTTTGAAAAAGGTCTGGTAATATAGTCTACCGCCCCCAGCTTGTATCCCCGCTCTATGTATGGCGAAGCGGCCTCTGCGGAAATAATGATAACGGGAATCTTCGTAGTCAGATGATGGGCGTTCATGGTGCCCAGTACTTCAAATCCGTCTTTTTCGGGCATGACTATATCCAGAAGCACTAAAGATATATTGGTCTTATGCTTCATAATAAGCTCAAGAGCTTCGGTTCCGTTTACGGCTTCAAGGATGTTATATTCATCCTCCAGCATATCTGCCAAAAGCTCACGGTTTATGTCCGTATCATCGGCTATCAGTATGGTTCCTTTTTTTGAAGTGTTATCGGCCATGGTGGACTCCCTGTCCTTTCCTTAATTATCCATAAGCATCATATATATAATAGCATGGCGACTGTAAGTATGGCAATCGTTTTTTACAATAATCCGTATTGTCACCCTGAATCGGTTGTCGTATAATAGGGGTATGGTTAAATCCGGTATTAAAAAATACCTTGTGCCCCTTTTTGCGGCGGCGGTTATTATATTTTTTATATCTGTAAGTTCCCGGTTTGTTTATGCCCAAAGTGCTTCCGATTTTATTTCAAATTACGAAGTGCTTACATATGACAGCTATGACGGGCTGGTTTCGGAGCAGATAAACGCCGTTACCCAGAGCACTGACGGATATATCTGGATAGGTACGTATTCGGGTCTTTATCGTTATGACGGCTACAGATTCGAGGAAGCTTCCCTTGATGAGAGGATATGCAATGTTACTGCACTTTTTGTCTCATCCGACGGAGCCATGTGGGTAGGTACGAACGACAGCGGTCTTTATGAATTTTATTCCGTAAACGGATCCATGAGGCTCTATGCGGCTTATACTACAGACGAAGGCTTTGATTCAGATTCTATCCGTAGCATTTGCGAAGATGATGACGGAAATATTTTCGTAGGTACTGTGGGCGCCGTATCTGTTATTTCCATAGACGGCAGTGTGACTACCTGTGATGACTGGGAGGATATTTCCGGTATTCACAATCTGTGCTATGCGGGAGATAATATAGTCTGCGGAGTCACAAACAGCGGCATATTTTTTACCATGGATTCCTCATCTCTTATTGATACTGTTATATGTGACGAAGAAGGCGTTTATTATACCTGTGTGGGAAGCGGGGGAGAAGGAACTATCCTGGTGGGAGCGTCATCTGATACAGTCAATGTTTATACGGAAGTAAGAGGAAAGCTTCTTGCCGGAAAGACCGTGGAAATAAAAGATGCGCAGTATTTTAATACGCTTCTGTATGATGAAGATATGAGGTCGTATTTTTATTGCGCCGAAAACGGCATCGGCATCGTGGATATAACAAGGAGCGCATCATACAATCTTAATGTCTATCAATTTGATTCTTCCGCATCGGGAGTAATAAAGGATTATCAGGGAAACATCTGGTTTACTTCAAACAAGCAGGGAATAATAGAATACTGTGCAGATCCTTTTACGGATATTTTTGCAGGAGCCGATCTGGGGGAGACTGTTGTAAATGCGGTTTCTGTACATGATGATATTCTTTATGCCGGAGCGGACGACGGACTTTATATGATAGATATGAATTCAGGTCTGTCTGTGGAAAATGATATTATCGAAATGTTCGAGGGTGTGAGGATCCGGCATATTATGGAGGATTCCTCCGGAAATATGTGGTTTTCCACCTACGGCAAGGACGGCCTTGTGGAAATAAAGTCCGACGGCACCGTAAAGACATATACAGAGGAAGAAAGCGGGACCGTAGGCGGGCGATTCAGATGCTGCCTGGAGCTTTCCGACGGCACGGTTTTTGCTGCCAGCAATATGGGTCTTAACATTATAAAGAATGAAGAGGTGACAGATACCATAGGGGAAAAAGCCGGCATAAACGCCCAGATCCTTACCATGGTGGAAGAGGAGGACGGGAGTGTCCTTGCAGGCTCCGACGGCGACGGTATATACAGGATAAAAGACGGAGAAATAGTTGAGAGAATAGACAAAGATTCGGGGCTTTCTACTCTTGTTATACTTCGCATAATTCCCTGTGACGACGGATATTTATATGTGACAAGCAACGCCATTTATATTGATGATGGTTCTAAGGTTCGCCGTCTTGAGAATTTCCCCTATACCAACTGCTATGATATTTATTTAACAGATGAAAACGAGGCATGGATTCTTTCAAGCGCCGGGATTTATCTTGTAAATTACGAAACTCTTATTGCGGATGAGGAGGCCTATTCCTATAATCTTCTGGATTATTCCCACGGTCTTACCACGTCTATTACCGCAAACGCCTGGATAGACACCAAAGAATCCGATACCGGCGATATGCTTTATCTGTGCTGCACCGACGGTGTGCGAAGCATAGATACGGGAAATTATATCCGGGGAGATATGGATTATAATATCCTTGTAAATTATCTTAAATACGAAGATGAAGAGATTCTTCCCGATGAAGAAGGAGTCTTTGTTGTTCCGAAGGGTTCGGGACGAGTGGAAATCCTGCCTGCCGTTCTTGATTATACCATGTCAAATTCCCTTATTCACACATATATAGAGGGCTTAAACAGCCTGGGTATTACTTCTTATCATGAGGAACTGGGCGTGCTTGCCTATACAAATATGCCCTACGGCACCTATACCCTCCATGTGGAGATTTTAGACCCTGTAGATGGAACGGCTCTTCGGGATGTTACTTTTGAGATTAAAAAGACCCCCACGGTTTTTGAGCTTTATTGGGTGCAGGCTCTTATAATCATAGCGGGAATGCTGATTGTAGCCCTTGGAGTATGGTGGGTGATCCATGCTACCATAATCACCCGTCAGGTAGTTGAGATCCGTGAAGCCCGCGATGAGGCCGAGCGCGCAAACAGCGCAAAGTCCCGTTTCCTTGCCAATATGTCCCATGAAATAAGAACCCCCATAAATACCATTATGGGCATGGATGAAATGATACTTCGGGAAAGCCCGGCATCTTCCGGCTTTGCATCTGCCGTTAAAGGCTATGCAAAATCCATAAAAACGGCGGCGGATTCTCTCCTTACCCAGGTAAACGATATCCTTGACCTTTCAAAGATAGAGTCGGGCAAGATGGAGCTTGTTGAAAGGGAATACGATACGGCAGAGCTTCTTAAGGCTGTATGCCTTATGATACGGGTGCGGAGCAATGAAAAGGGGCTTGAATTTATGACGGAAATAACGCCGGAGCTTCCTTCCATGCTGTTGGGAGATGACGGAAAGATAAAGCAGATTATTTTAAATCTGCTTACAAACGCCGTTAAATACACAAACGAAGGCTATTTCAAGCTTATGGTATCTGTTACCGGGAAGTCGGAGGATGCCGTGACTGTGCGTTATGCAGTAGAGGATTCGGGCATAGGTATCCGGCCGGAGGATATGGACAAGCTTTTCAGCGCATATCAGCGCCTCGACGAAAAGAAAAACAGCGGCATCCAGGGAACGGGGCTCGGGCTTGATATTTCCCGCCAGTTTGCAGAGCTTATGGGAGGAGGACTCCATGTAGAGAGCATATACGGTGAAGGCTCTAAATTCTGGTTTGAAGTGCGACAGCCCATAGTTAACCCTGACCCCATAGGAGAGTTTACAGAGGAAGCATCATCAGATGAAAATGAAGAATATGTGCCTCTTTTTGAGGCGCCTGATGCAAGGATTCTTGTGGTAGATGATTCGTCGGTTAATCTTACGGTATTTAAGGGTCTGCTTGCCCGCACAAAAGTACAGATTGATACAGCTGAAAGCGGTGCAAAATGCCTTGAAAAGCTTTCGAAGAATTCATATCATATAGTTTTTCTCGATCATATGATGCCCGAAATGGACGGGGTCGAGACTATGCAAAGGATAAGCGGCATGGATATAGAAACGCCGGTGTATGCTCTTACTGCAAATGCCGCAACCAGCGGGGATGATTATTATATATCCCGGGGATTTTCCGGATATCTGGCAAAGCCCATAGATGCAAAGATTCTTGAGGAGACTCTCCGAAAGGTCCTGCCTGATGATATCTTGCATGAAGCATCGGAAAAAACAGATTCCCAATCAGACGAAGAATCTGGTATAATAGAAAGACTATCCGCCATAGACGGTATAAACACGGCTGAAGGAATAAAAAACTGCGGAGGGATTGATGGCTATATAGCCACCATATCAGATTTCTATAGCTCCCTGCGCAGCAATTCCGACGAAATCGAAGACGCATACAACCGCGAGGATTTTGAATTCTTTACCATAAAGGTACATGCCTTAAAGAGCGCTGCCCGGGTAACGGGGATGGGTGAGCTTTCAAAAATGGCCGAACAAATGGAAGATGAAGGAAAAACCCGGAATATCGAATATATCCGGGCAAATACGGGAGAGCTTCTGGATACATACCGGAGCTTTGAGGATGCCCTTTCTCCCGTATTCTCCGATGATAATGAAAATGACGACAGACCTTATGCCGATGCGGAGTACATAGAAGATGCCGTAAATGCCCTTTTGGAAGTAGCAGAGGTTATGGATTATGATTCTGCTGAAATGATATTGGATGATATAAAAGGCTACAGGCTTGATAATAAATATGCGGAGCTTTTTAAGACTGCGGGAAGGCTTTTAAAGAGTCTTGACTGGGAAGGTCTTAAAGATATAATGTATAAAGCTCAAAACGGGGAATAAATCATGGCTGGAAGGATAATGGTAATAGCCGGCAAAGAATCATTTATGGTCCGGGCTTTGGTTAAAAAAATAAAAGACAGCGGATTTGAAGCCGTAGTCGTAAAGGATGATGTTAACAGCGTACACGCTGCCTGGGACAGCGCCGATGTATATACATATTATCTGGAGACATCGGAAAAAGTAAATATGAAGCTTATCACATTTATGAAGGATCAGCTCTCGGCAACAGGCAGCAAGCTTGTCCTTATAGGGGAAAAATCCGACGCCGGCATTGTCAGGGAAAAAATGAACCCAAGTCTTATACTGGAGACTTTTCTGCGTCCTTTGGATACGTCAAAATATATTCAGAAGGTGGGGGATTATCTGGCAAAGGGGAAAGATAACGCTTCGGAGAAGAAGTCCGTTATGATAGTAGATGATGATCCTACTTATATGGGATTAATAAGGGGCTGGCTAAAAGATGAATATAATGTTATTATGGCAGCATCCGGTGCCCAGGCTTTGTCGAATCTTGCCTTAAAACATGTGGATCTTATACTTCTTGATTATGAGATGCCTGTAGTAGACGGATCCCAGGTTCTGGAGATGCTGCGCAGCGACAAGACCTATGCGAAGATTCCGGTGTTTTTCCTAACGGGAAAATCCGACAAGGAATCTGTGATGAAAGTTTTGGAAATGAAGCCCGATAATTATGTTCTTAAAACCGTGGAAAGAGAAGATCTTTTAATGATGCTTAGAAAATTTTTCATGGGTATGTAACAACAAAGCAAATTAAGGGGAAATGCTTATGAAGGATATGGAAAAAATATACGGCTCATTTGAAAAAATATATGATTTTGCATTCTGGGTAACCACAGATGAAAAAAGGGTTTACCCTTTGAAAGCAGAGGAAAATAACAAAGTCTTTATGCATAGGGAATACTGGGATTATGACGGACTTGTGGAGGCTGCCGTAAGGAATTCCGTAGCCCGAGATTACAAAGAAGAATTCAAAAAATTCCACGACCTTGACACCATAGATGACAGGATGTTCGGGAAGGAAAGAATATATTTTGAATACCAGACTACAGACGGCAAATGGGTAAGGCTCTATGTCGTGGTGGCGGAAAGAAACGATGAGGGCTGGATAGAGATCCTTACGTTCTCCGGCAGAGATATTACAGATGTAAAGCAAAAAGAAATAAATTACGAGAAAGCCCTGATCGACTCCATGCAGGAAGCAAAGAAAGCAAACGAGGCAAAGACCTCCTTCCTCTCCCAGCTTTCCCATGATATAAGGACGCCCATGAATGCTATTATGGGCTATTCGGAGCTCCTTATCAGAAACAGCGAGGATCCCCGGAAAGTCCTTGATTATACCGACAGAATTCGGTTCTCCGGAGACCAGCTTTTGAATATCATTAACGACGTTCTTGATATGACAAAGATAGAATCCGGCAAGATTGATGTAAATCTTCGGGAAGCTAGGCTTTCCGATTTGATTTCATCCGTATATGATATGATTTTGCCCCAGGCTCAAAAGGCCGGGCTCGAAGCGCTTATACATACAAAAACACTGGATGAGGATGTTTTCCTAATGGATGATATAAGGCTCTCCCAGGTCATTGCCAATCTTCTGGAAAATGCTCTGAAATATACGGAAAAAGGAAATATTTCCGTAGAAATATCCATGAGTCATACGGATAATCCTTCCATGAGAAATATATGCTTTACTGTTTCGGATACGGGATGCGGTATGTCCGAGGAATTTATGCACCGGATGTTTGAACCTTTTGCCAGGGAAAAAAGAGAAAGCATGGGGAATATCCCCGGTACGGGGCTTGGTCTTGCCATATGCAGGAATCTTATGGATATTATGGGAGGATCCATAACCGCAGAAAGCTTTTTGTATGAGGGCTCTACATTCAGGGTAAGCCTTCCCGTAAGAATATACGAAAGGAAGCTTGATGATAAGGATGCCTTTTTGAATACGGGAATCAGGCGTATTATTATTGCCGATGCGGATATTATTGAATGTGAAAATGTCCGGGAAATGATGGAAAATCTGAATGTGGATGTGGATTTTGCGACTACCGAAATTGAGTTTACGGACAGATTAAAGAAATCCATAGAGTCCGGAGAAAAGTATGATGTAATACTGATCAACGAGGATTTCGTCGGGAAAGAAAGGCAAAATATAGAAAAATTAAGCAGCTTTATAAAAGAAACCGGCGATATGAAGGTGATTGTTACCGCATATGAGGATTCCTTCATAAAGGAAAATCTTGATGAAGCCATGAAAATGGGAATAAATGCATTTTTGCCAAAACCCTTTGTTCCCATCAGGTTTATGGAGCTTATGGAAAATCTTGACAGGAGTAAAGAGGGGCAGGAAGGCCTTAAATATACTCTGGATGGGGATTACGGTTGTGAGGATTCCTATTCTATCCGGGGACTTAAGATCCTTGCTGCAGAGGATAATATCATAAACAGGGAGCTGTTAAACGAGATACTCGTTACGGAGGGCGCCGATACTTCCATGGCATGTAACGGTCTTGAGGCGCTTGATATGTATCTTGCGGAGGAAGAAAGCAAATATGATCTTATACTTATGGATGTGCAGATGTCCGTTATGGACGGGCTTGAAGCTTCTCGCCGTATAAGGGCTTCGGGAAGAAAGGATTCCGAGGATATACCTATCATCGCTCTTACGGCAAATGCCTTTTATGAGGATGTGCTGGAAACGGCACGGGCGGGCATGAACGCCCATGTTGCAAAGCCTATGGATATTACGGAGCTTAAGAAGACCATTATACAGCTTACAGGAAAGGAAGAGACGAAAGCTTATGCTTAAGGATTTTTTGGGAATAGAATTCCCCGTTATACAGGGAGGAATGCAATACCTCGGAGTGCCGGAGTTTGCGGCCTGTGTAAGTAATGCGGGAGGCGCAGGCACCATAAACCGTACCTGCTATGATAATAACGAGGATTTTGCGGCTGCATTGAAAAAGATGCAGTCTCTTACAGATAAGCCTTATATCGTAAATATTTCCCTGCTTCCCGATGCAAATGTGGGTGACAATACCATAGAAACCATCAATATCTGTGGTAAATACGGCGTAAAAGCAATAGAGACGGCTGGAACGAACCCGAAGAATCTTGTTGACATAATTCACGAGAACAATATTCTTCATATTCACAAGGTGCCCGCAGTACGCTATGCTTTGTCGGCACAAAAAGCCGGTGTGGATGCCGTGACTGTCGTAGGCTATGAATGCGGAGGGCATCCGGGTAAATACGACGCAGGGAGCATAGTGCTTACAAGAAAAGCCGCTAAAGAGCTTGATATTCCTGTTATAGCCGGAGGCGGGTATGCCGACGGCTACGGCGTGGCTGCGGCCATAGCCATGGGAGCTGCAGGCGTTGTTATGGGGACCCGGTTTGTGGCGACGAAAGAATGCATGCTTCATGATAATTTTAAAAAGATGATCACCCAAATGGACGAAAACAGCACCCTCCTTTGCCAAAAGAGCATAAACAACGCCTTCCGCGTGGCTGATAACGAATGCGCAAGGAAATGCCTTGAGATAGAGGCGAAAGGGGATGTTACGCTGGATAAGCTTATGCCTGTAATTTCAGGAGCAAGGCAGGTTACAGCATACGAAAACGGAGATACGGACTATTGTATGTTCCCCATGGGAATGAGTGCGGGTCTGGTAGACGATATTCCCACGGTGCAGCAGCTTTTTGACAATATGAAAGCAGAATATGCGGATGCTATATTGAATCTGGGCAGATAGATAAAGAAAGGAAAAACGATGAAGGTAAGTCAGATATTGGCAAACGGAAGACAGTCACTGTCTTTTGAGATATTTCCGCCGAAGAAGGAATCGGCATTTGAATCTATTAAGGAGGCTACGGAAAAGGTAGCAAGCCTTAATCCCGATTATATGAGTGTAACCTACGGAGCAGGCGGCGGAAGGAGCCGCTTTACCGTGGATGTGGCTGTAAATCTCATGGAAAAATACGGAACCACCATGGTAGCCCACTTAACCTGCGTATCTTCCACGAAAGAACAGATAGATGAGCAGATAAGCCGCATGAAGGAAACCGGCATTGAAAATATCCTTGCTCTTCGGGGAGATATACCTGCCGACGCTCCTGCCCGGGAGGACTGGAGCTTTCAGCATGCGTCGGAGCTTGTGCGCTATATAAGGAGCCAGGGGGATTTTTGCGTAGGCGGCGCCTGCTATCCCGAGGGACATCCGGAATCCGAGCATATCATGCTTGATATTGCCAATATGAAAAAGAAGCAGGATGCGGGGCTTGACTATTTTGTGACCCAGATGTTCTTTGACAACAACGTGCTTTATAACTATCTTTTCAAGATGCGTGAATCAGGAATCACCATTCCCGTTATTCCGGGCATTATGCCCTTTACGAAAAAGTCCCAGCTAAAGTCTATCCGCGACCTGTCGGGATCCTTCCTGCCACAGCGCTTTATTCAGATGGTAGACCGCTTCGGAGACGATCCTAAGTCCATGAAGCAGGCGGGTATCGCTTATGCCACGGATCAGATAATAGATCTTTATGCAAACGCCATAGACCATGTCCATGTATATACCATGAACGATTACGAGGTGGCGGGAGCTATCTTAAGGAATCTAAGCCACATTATAGGAAGAGACTGATGGGAGCTGTTTGCAAGCTGCGGATTTTGGCAGATGAGTTGGACATCAATATGGAGGAAGCAAAGCGCTATATGGGCTATGCCAAAGGCGCTGATGTTTCGGATGCGGAGGATATATTAAAAAGGGCGCATGATGATATAAAAAGCGCCCTTAAGCCGTCTGTTTGTTATACGATAACTTTCGTAAAAATCGCCGAAAATCTGGTGGATTTTGGGCTGATTCAAATGAAAAGCGATGCATTGTCGAGAAACCTTAAAGGGTGTGGCAGTGCTTTTCTTTTTGCTGCGACGGCAGGCCCTTTGGTTGACAGACTCATAGCAAAGAAGCAGCGGTTTTCCCTGGCGGAAGGCGCTATATACGATGCGGTGGGGTCTGCGGCTGCCGAGGCGGTATGCAACGAAGCCTGCCGTAGATTTGAGGAGATGGCAGGCTCAAAGCCAAAGCCCCGGTTTTCTCCGGGCTATGGAGACCTTGATATAAGCATACAGCCGGATTTTCTGCGTGTTCTTGACGCAGGGCGTAAATGCGGCATCACTCTTACCGATAATTATCTTATGGCACCGCTAAAATCCGTTACGGCCATAGCGGGAATAAAATCACAAAATTAAAAAAATATAAATTTTTTGCAACCTCTTTGTAACCCTTAACGTGTTAATATGCTTCTGTACTGAAAGACAGATTTCAAAAGGAGGCTCTTTATGGTAGGAAGGGCAGATGAGTTAAAAATATTAAATGAATTATATGAAAGCAAATCCTTTGAATTTCTCATTATGTATGGACGGCGGAGGATTGGAAAGACGACGCTTCTTCAGGAGTTTTCAAAGGATAAAAAAACAGCCATTATCATAGACGAATTTCCTTTTATTGCACAGGAAAATCCCACCATTAAATCAATGCTCCAGCATGTGATAGATCATTTGTGGAAGAATAATACAAATATCTTTTTTATCCGAAGTATACCAATGAAGAAAAATTGCTTTCATACGGGATTTTGGGCGGGGTACCCAGATATCTGGAGGTATTTGATGATAAGCTGTCCATAGAAAAAATATTTCCCAAAAGATAATAAAGAGGGGATCCTACCTTAACGAGGAACCTGCAAATCTTCTAAGGGCAGAGCTTAGGGATCCAAATACATATAACAGCATATTAAGTTCCATTGCGAACGGAAAAAACCGCATAAATGAGATTGCTGACTTTATTCACGAGGAGCGCAGCAAGGTTTCCAAATATCTGATCACGCTTCAAGCCCTGAGATTGGTTGAAAAAATGTGCCCTGCACAGAAAGCCAAAGCAATTGACAAAAAGGTGAACAGGGTATATTTGTAGAATGCAAATATACATCCTCAAAAATGGCTCATGATGAATATGAGGATTTGAAAAATGCAATGCTATGCTTTACAAAGCTTAAGAAAAAATATATGTATTTTATCAGTCGTTCCGGGTATGAGGAGTCGGTAAAAAGACATGCCAAAGAGGACGGAGCGATTTTGCTGACAATGGATGATTTATTCAATATATGAGGAATTTTATTATGAAAAAAGATATAAGAGAACTGATTAAAGAGAAAAAAGTATATTTCGACGGGGGCTTGGGAAGTCTCCTTCAGGCCCGGGGGCTTAAGCCGGGGGAATATCCGGAGACCTGGAATATTACCCGCCCCGATGATATAAAGGCTGTGCATGCTGAGTATCTGTCGGCAGGAGCAAATATTATAAATTCAAACACTTTTGGGGCAAATTCCCTGAAGTTTACGGGGGAGGAAGGAATGCCCGGGCTTTCGGAAGTGGTTAAGGCCGGGCTTGATATTGCCTGCAAGGCCGTATCGGAATCCGACAGGGAGGATGCCTATGTGGCGCTTGATATTGGCCCTTGCGGAAAGCTGCTTGAGCCCCTGGGAGACCTTCCCTTTGAGGATGCGGTAAATCTCTTTTCCGAAATCGTGGAAGTGGGGAAGGATAAGGCGGACCTTATCCTTATAGAGACCATGAATGATTCCTACGAGACAAAGGCAGCCGTCCTTGCAGCAAAGGAAAACTCTGATTTACCTGTATTTGTCACAAATGTCTATGATGAAAATGAAAAGCTCCTTACGGGGGCGGGACCTGAGGTAATGATAGCCATGCTTGAGGGTTTGGGCGTAGATGCATTGGGCATGAACTGCTCATTGGGACCTGCCCAGATGGAAGGCTTTGTCCCGGATTTTGTTAATAATGCTTCTGTTCCTGTCATAGTAAATCCAAATGCAGGTCTTCCGAAAAGCGATGAAGAGGGAAACACTTATTACGACGTGGATGCAGATGAGTTTTCGGATATTATGGTGAGGATTGCAAAGGAAGGCGCCATGATACTGGGAGGATGCTGCGGCACGACTCCCGAATACATCCGGAAAACCATAGAAAAGACTGCAGCTGTCCCCTTTAAGCTTAATTCCGAAAAAGATATAAGCGTGATTGCTTCAGGCTCACAGGCTGTTACCTTTGGGAAAGCGCCAGTCCTTATAGGGGAGAGGATTAATCCCACCGGCAAGAAACGCTTCCAGCAGGCGCTGCGTGACCATGACATAGATTATGTCCTCGAGGAGGGCATAAGGCAGCAGGAAGCCGGGGCGCAGGTACTCGACGTGAATGTAGGGCTTCCCGAAATAGACGAGGATGCCATGATGAGCGAGGTGGTTTTTGAGCTGCAGTCGGTTTCTGACCTGCCCCTTCAGATAGATACAACGGATCCTGTCGTTATGGAGCATGCCCTTCGCATTTATAACGGAAAGCCCATGATAAATTCCGTAAACGGAAAGCAGGAGATAATGAAGGAGGTGTTCCCTCTTGCGGCAAAATACGGAGGAGTTGTGGTGGGGCTTACCATAGATGAAGAGGGGATTCCCGTAACGGCAAAAGGGCGTGTGGAGATTGCAAGAAAGATTGCTGATACAGCGGCTGAATATGGCATTTCAAAAAAAGATCTTATCATAGACCCTCTTGCAATGGCGGTTTCTGCGGATGATAAGTCCGGCGCCGTGACTCTGGAGGCTGTGGAGCGCATCACAAAGGAGCTTGGGCTTATGACATCCCTTGGAGTTTCCAATATATCCTTTGGGCTACCCGCCCGGCACCTTATAAACGGTACATTTTTTACCATGGCTATGCAATCGGGGCTTAAGGCTGCAATCATGAATCCTTTCTCAAATGATATGATGAGCTCCTATAAGGCTTTTCTGGCTCTTTCGGGACAGGATGAAAATTGTCTGGGATATATAGATTATGTAAACCAACTGCCCGATGATAAAAAGGAAGCTTCCATGGCAAATATGGCTTCCGGTGCAGCGGACGGCAGTGCTTCTTCCGGAAGCGTCGGGATTTCCGGGGCGGCATCGGATTCACCCTTTGCTCCCCTTATGAACGCCATAGAAAAGGGTCTTAAGGAAAAAGCCGGAGCCATAACAAGGGAGCTTATAGCGGATAACGATCCACTGGCTCTCGTAAATGAAGCCATAGTCCCCGCACTTGATGTAGTGGGAAAGGGCTTTGAGGAAAAGAAGCTCTTTTTGCCCCAGCTCCTTATGGCTGCGGATTCCGCCACGGCGGCCTTTGATGTGATAAAGGAAAATATAAATATGGAAGGCGTAGATGACGGATCCGAAAAGACAAAGGTGGTCGTAGCCACGGTAAAGGGCGATATCCACGATATCGGAAAGAATATAGTAAAGGTTCTCCTTGAAAATTACGGTTTTGATGTCATAGATCTCGGAAAGGATGTGCCGCCGGAGGCTGTCCTTGAAGCTGTGCTTAAAGACGACGTCCCTCTTTGTGGGCTTTCCGCTCTTATGACTACTACGGTTCCTGCCATGGAAGAGACTATAAAGCTCCTTCACGAAAAGGCGCCGTTTTGCAAAACCGTGGTGGGAGGCGCAGTTTTGACGCAGGAATACGCAGATATGATACATGCGGATAAATATTGCAAGGACGCCATGGAGACCGTGAGGTACTGTGAAGAGGCAAGTGCGGAATCCAAAAATTAAATTTTCTAATTTATATTGGCGCCTCTCACATATGCCTCCACGATTTCTTCTTAAGTTTTACACAAATAAGACACAGATTTGCTTCATAATCTCACGAAAAGTCAAACAAATATTATATACCTTTGAAAGGAGACTTTGAGATGAAGAAGAAATTTGCAGCGGTACTTTTAATGTCCGTAATGAGTTTTTCCCTTGTGCTGGGAGGATGCGGCTCTACAGACAGCTCATCTTCCGGCAGCGCATCTGCGGATGCCAGCGGTGATATGGCCTTTGGCTCCGGTGATGCTTCGGGAGGTCCCGGCGGCGGAGGCGGCGCACCCGGAGGAGCACCCGGCGGAGGCGGTGGTTCCTCGGCAGAGGATATAGAATATACCGCTGTCAACGAATACACCGAAAGCACTACCGTAGACGGTGAAACCGTAGAGTCTACAGGCTCCGATGAAAACGGCATCCTCGTACAGACAGACGGAGTCATTGCAGAGCTTTCAAACATGACCATCGTCCGGGATTCCGATGATTCCACGGGTGGGGACAACTCCAGCTTCTACGGAGTCGGCGCAAGCGTACTTGCAACGACGGGAACCATATGGCTTTCAGACAGTACCATCACCTCTGATTCCGCAGGAGGAGCAGGAGTCTTTGCCTATGGCGACGGCGTTGTATATGTATGGGATACGGATATAACCACCCGGCAGGGCACATCCGGCGGCATCCATGTAGCAGGCGGCGGCACCCTTTATGCTTGGGATCTTAATGTAGAGACCAACGGTCAGTCCGCAGCGGCTGTTCGTTCCGACAGAGGCTCGGGTACCATGGTTGTAGACGGCGGTACTTATACTTCAAACGGAACAGGCTCACCTGCCGTATATTCAACAGCCGAGATTACCATTAACGACGCAACTCTTACTGCGACGGGTTCCGAAGCAGTCTGCATCGAGGGATTAAATTCCTTGAGGCTTTATGACTGCGACCTTACGGGCAATATGTCAGACGATGACCAAAACGACATTACCTGGAATGTAATTCTCTACCAGAGTATGTCCGGAGACTCCGAAGAAGGTAACTCAACATTTGAGGCCGCAGGCGGATCCATTACCGCTGAAAACGGCGGAATGTTCTACACAACCAATACCGAGTCTACATTCGTACTTAACAACGTTCAACTTAATTATGCCGATGATTCCGAATTCTTCCTTCAGTGCACAGGCAACGCAAATGCAAGAGGCTGGGGCGATACCGGATCTAACGGAGCAGACTGCACCTTTACCGCTATCGAGCAGGCGATGGAAGGAAATATAATTTATGATTCCATTTCAAACCTTGATTTCTACATGACAGAGGGCAGCACTCTTACAGGCGCATTTGTTGATGACGAGAGCTGGGCAGGCAACGGCGGAGACGGCGTATGCAACGTATACATAAGCTCAGACTCGACCTGGACCGTAACCGCTGATTCCGAGATCACAAATCTTTACAGCGAAGGCACCATCGTTGACGAAGACGGCAACACCGTTTCAATCGTAGGAACCGACGGTACCACATATGTAGATGGCACAAGCTCTTATACAATCACTGTGGAATCCTATTCTGACAGCGCAGATTTAAGCGGTGCATCTACAGTAGGGTCCTTTAGCGATTATGAAGTAGAGCACCCCTAAGCTTTGACAGATCAAATATAAAAATGACTAAGGAAACGCTGATTAATTTTAATTAATCCATTTATGCGTCAGGTGGGTGCCAGTCGCTCAAACAATGTCCTCGACTGCTGCGCAG
>CAJOQM010000071.1 GCA_905236845.1 uncultured Lachnospiraceae bacterium
AAAGTATAATCCTTCTTTAAAACTTGCAATGGATATAGCCAAAGTCTTTGATAAGTCTGTGGAAGAAGTGTTTTGGTTTGAGGATTAATCTGTGGAAAAGCTTCTATAATTTAGTTTTTTCAAAAAATCATCGCTGTTATCCGGGCTTTTTTGCGAAAAAATTACATATTAGTGTATTTTGGAGTGTATTTTTGAACATGCATTGTATAAGAGGCAAAAAAATCTTGAAAAAATCAGGATTTGTGGCATAATAAAGGTATTATTTGCGGAGGAGTAATACTATGGACAACAGAAGCTTCCTTTCTGTGTTTTTCAGTGACGAGACGGAGCAATTCCGCTCTCCTGCAGAGCCTGATCCAGGAGAGTGCTTTACATTACGATTAAGAGCCCCGAATCTCTCGGCGCTTTCCGTATATCTGATAACAGGAGAAGAGCCCATAGCCATCCCCATGCAAAAGTCCGGGGAAAACGGGATTTTTTCTACATATGAAATATCCCTTATGTGCTTTGAGGAAACTGTTTCATATTATTTTCTCATAGAATATGAGGGACTTAGCTATGTTTACCAGAAAAACGGCATAAAGCGCCTGGGCAGGGAGCGGAAGGCAAATCCTGATTTTCATTTTCGATTTACTCCGGGCTTCCATACGCCGGACTGGGCAAAGGGCGCCCTCCAATATCAGATAATGCCGGACCGCTTTTGCAATGGTGATAACGAAAATGATGTAAAAGACAGGGAATATTCTTATATAGGAGAATATTCCAAGCATTCATCATCCTGGGATGAGCTTCCCAAAGACGGAGACTACAGGGTTTTCTATGGCGGCGATCTTAAGGGAGTCATGAAGAAGCTTGACTATCTCCAGTCCATTGGGGTCGAGGTGATATATTTAAATCCTATATTCCTTTCTCCTTCGTCTCATAAATATGACACACAGGATTATGAACATATAGATCCGCACCTTGGTATTATCGTGGATGATATGGATTATACCATGCCGGAAGGTGAGGCGAATAACGAAAATGCCCTTCGATATATAAGGCGGGTGACTTCGGAGGAAAATCTTGAAAGAAGCGACGCTCTGTTTGAGGAATTGTGCAAAGAAATCCACAATCGGGGCATGAAGATAATTTTAGACGGTGTATTTAATCACTGCGGCTCCTTCCACAAATGGATGGACAGGGAAGGCATATACAAAAAGACCAGGGAATTTGAGCCCGGAGCTTATCAGTCTCCGGACAGCCCCTATCGTCATTATTTTGATTTTCCTGATGAAAAGGATAATAATTACGACGGATGGTGGGGGAATGATACTCTCCCTAAGCTTAATTACGAGAATGCGCCGGATCTTGTGACGCATGTGCTTGATATAGCTGCCCGATGGGCAATGCCTCCCTATTCCATAGACGGATGGAGGCTGGATGTGGCAAGCGACCTGGGGCATAGCCCGGAGTTTAACCATACATTCTGGCAGAAGTTCAGACGTAGATTAAAGAAAATAAACCCTGATTTAATTATTATCGCAGAGCACTATGGCGATGCATCCTCCTGGCTGCAGGGAGACCAGTGGGATTCCGTGATGAACTACGATGCCTTTATGGAGCCGGTCACATTCTTCCTTACGGGAATGGAAAAGCATTCCGACGGAATGAGAGATGATCTGTACCAAAACGGCGAGCTTTTCTTTGAGAATATGCAGGGGAGCATGGCAAAGTTTCAGTGGGGCTCACTGCTTTGCGCCATGAATGAGCTTTCAAATCACGATCATTCCAGGTTCCTTACCAGGACGAACAGGACAGTGGGACGCGTGGGCACGGCAGGCTCCGAAGCTGCGGGAGAAGCCATAGACAAGGCAGTCTTCAGGGAGGCTGTCGTCATCCAGATGACCTGGCCCGGAGCGCCTACCATATATTATGGAGATGAGGCGGGACAGGTAGGATGGACTGATCCTGACTGCAGGCGCACATATCCCTGGGGCAATGAGGATAACGGCTTGATAGAGCTTCACAAAGCACTTGCCGGATTAAGAAAAGAGCATCCCATGCTTCGCAGCGGCTCGGTAAAGCCTCTGGGAGCGGGATACGGATGGATAGCGTACGCCAGGTTCGACGCAAAGGATTGCGTTGCCGTTATTTGTAACAACAGCGATGAATCAAAGGAACTGCCGGTTCATTTGCGGGATGCATGCATAGAAGACGGAGTTACTTTTTATCAGATTTTTGAAACATCAAAAGAAGGTTTTTCGGATGAGAAAAAGCCGGCGGGAGAAGTTGTAAAAGGTGAGATAGTAATCAGCATAGAAACAAAAAGTGCTGTTATATTAGCAAAAGGTTGACAGGTTGAAAGGAAACAAGAATGGGTTTTGAAAAGATTATCGCAGCTGTAATGTTGAAGGTATTGGTAAACGGGGGCAACAAGGCTCTTGAGCGCATGGATGAGCACAGCAAAGATGCCATGGGTTCAAATGAAAGGCTTCTAATGCAGATTCTTAAGGATAATGCCAATACCGAATATGGCAAAAAGTATGATTTTGCGAATATTCATTCCATAAAGGAATTCCAGGAAAAGGTGCCATATTCCACATATGACAACTATGCGCCTTATATTGAGAGGATGGTGAAGAAAGGGGAGAAGAATCTTATTACCGCATATCCCGTAATTCACTATGCGGAGACTTCCGGAAGTATCGGTGTACAGAAGAAGATACCGCTTACGGATCGTTCCATGCAGGTATATCAGGATTACTCCGGTGCGCGTATGTTTGCTCTGGCAAACAGGTATTACCGCAGGGATCTTGGGAAAAAGCTTCCCGTAGGAAGAGGTCTTAATGCCCTGGAGGTCGAGGGGGGAACCATGGAAGACGGCACACCCAAGGGCTCCGTTTCCGGATCTGTTATAAAGAAATTCAGCAAATTTATGCCCTATTTCCTTACATCCCCGCTGCCTATCATTTTCCCCACGGGCGGTCTGAACATGCAGTATATGAAGATCCGTTTTGCACTTGAGGATCCGGACATGACATATATGGTTTCATCCTTTATGACAAATATATCCGATATGCTGAATTTCATGAAGAACAACTGGGAAATGATAGTTGAGGATATCGCAAACGGTACGGTGAATCCGGAGATGGTAAAGGATGCGGAAAGCCTTGAGCCTATCCGCCCCTTCCTCAAGAAAAAGCCCGAGCGTGCAGCACAGCTTCGCAAGATATTTGAGCAGGGATTTGATGAGCCCATAGTTCCGAAGCTTTGGCCGAGGCTTTCTTATGTAAGCGCCATAGGAACCGGCGGCTTCGCCGTTTATACGGAAAAGGTAAAGGAGTTTATAGGGGATATTCCGGTGGATTATTTCGTGTATGCTGCATCTGAAGGAATATTTGCGGCAGCAAGCTCCATGAACGATCCCAAATACGATCTTCTGACGGACAGCTGCTTCTTTGAATTTATTCCCACGGACGGCTCGTCGGATGAGGATCATCCCCTGACATTGGATCAGCTTGAGGTAGGCAAGGAATATGAGATCGTAATCACGAACCTTTCCGGCTTCTACCGTTACAGGATAAAGGATGTAATAAGGGTGCTTGGTTATCATAATACCATGCCGCAGATTACATTTGCATATCGCGTAAGTCAGATGGTAAACCTTGCTGCGGAAAAGACAACGGAGGAGCATTTGAGCAACGCCGTTTCGGATCTGTCAAATGCCATCGGATGCCAGATAGACGACTATTGCCTGTATATTGATTATGATGTTAATCCTGCAAGATATGTGCTTCTCATAGAGCCCGATCACCCCTTGAGCACGGATGAGCTTAAAGAATACGCAAGGTTGTTTGAGGAGAAGCTTTGCCATGCAAATGTCGAATATGAAGTCGTCCGTGCCGACAGAAATATCGGAGATCCGGTAGTGCTCTTGCAGCAGCTCCAGACTCACGCTCTGTGGCGAGAGTTTAAGATATACAAGGGCGCTTCCCCGAATCAGGTAAAACCTGTAAGGATCCTGGACGGTCCCCAGAAGGAGAAATTCTTCTTTGGTATGCTTGAAGAAGGATCCGGCAGAGAAGTGCTTGAAGCCACACAATAGTAAGCTATGTTTTCAAAATCCGTACGAGGAGAATATGTACGGTAAATGCATATAAAAAACATGCCCCGCAGTAAACGGGGCGTGTTTTTATTCGTCAGTCAGCGCAGATTTGTTAAATCCTCATTCTACATTTGAAGTGCAGTGCATGCACTTGGTGGCGCCGATTGGAATCATCTGCTTGCAATAGGGGCATTCCTTCTCGGTGGGATCCTCTACTACAGGCTTTTTGCCGATATCTTTTGCCTTTGTAATGGCTTTTACAAAGATAAAGATGATGACAGCCATGATAAGGAAGTTGATTACGGCTGTCAGGAATGCGCCGTAGCGGATTTCGACATTGCCTATGGTAGATACATATGCGCTTAAGTCTTTGTTTGCAAAGGCGCCTATGATGGGGCTTATAATGTCGCCTACAAATGAGTCTACGATAGTCTTGAAGGCAGCGCCGATAACTACGCCGACCGCCATGTCGATTACATTGCCGCCTATGGCGAATTCTTTAAATTCCTGAATGAATTTTTTCATGATGTACCTCCCGGTTGTTTTTTTATTGCGGATAGACCGCACCGACACATAGTATAGACCAAAATATGCCGTTTTGCAACAGTATTGATAATGTGATATAATCCCACATTATGAATCTGGTTATTTATCTTGCGGTGCTTGGGATAAGCTTCCTGGCGCTTATAAAAGGAGCGGATGTTTTTGTGGACGGAGCCTGCGGTGTGGCACGTCTGCTTCGTGTGCCTTCGCTTATTATCGGGCTTACCGTGGTTTCCATGGGGACATCCTTGCCCGAGACAGCGGTGTCTGTTACGGCTTCCCTTGCTGATTCCAACGAAATCGCCATAAGCAATGTGCTTGGTTCAAATATATTCAATCTTCTTGTGGTGCTTGGGGTCTGTGCTTTGATCCGGCCCGTACCTGTGGACAGAAATGTGGTAAAGAGGGATTTTCCATTTACGATACTGCCGGCAATCGGTCTTTTTGCATTGCTTTGCCTGCCGAATCTAAAGAGCCTGCTTTATGCGGGGTCTATGGATGCTAATGTAGCGCAAGCCGGGCGTATCACAGGAATTGTGCTTCTTGTTGTTTTTGGGATTTATATTTTTATTCTTGCGGTAGAAGGGAAAAGATGCGCAGCCTGCGCCTGCCCTGATGAAGATGACAATGCCCCGAAAAGCAGCGGCGGAGCATTAAAGTATGCGTTTTTTATTATTATCGGATGTGTGCTTATCATAGCGGGTGGAAAAGGAGCTGTATGGTCCGCAAAGCTTATCGCTGCTATGTGCGGCATGTCTGAGACTTTGATAGGGCTTACGGTAGTAGCTATAGGAACATCACTTCCGGAGCTCATTACATCCATGGTGGCATCACGCAAAGGGGAGGCTGCCCTTGCTGTGGGCAATGCCGTAGGCTCATCCATATTTAATCTTTTGTTTGTCCTTGGGGCATCCTGTGCCATTAGCCCCGTTACAATAAATCTTGCATCAGTCTACGACCTTGCGATTTTTATATTCGTTTCTGCTGTAACCATGTATTTTTGCTACAGCAGGGATAAAATCTCAAAATTCGAGGGAATATGCCTCGTTTTTCTTTACGCCGCAGATATGGTATTTGCTATAGCCAGGTGATTCTGAAAGGAATTTGGGTTTTAGAGAAGCCGGACAGCCGGTCTAGACAGCCAGGTTGAAGTTGCTGCCTACTATAGATGCTGCATCGGCGCTCTTTGCATTCTGACCGTATTTGTCATCGGAATAAGCGATTTTTGTAGTGGTAAGACCGCCTGATACGTAGCTTTTGCCGCACTCGGGACAGGTGGCGGTGTGGATGGCAACAGATGCCTGAAGCACGCGTCCGTTCCCGGTTGCGGCTTTTTTGAATGCATTTGATACATGCTCCTGCTCGTGCCCCCGGACTCTTGCGGCTGATGCCTCGGGTGATATGTGGGCAGCGGATTTGAAAGAAACTTCTTCGTCGGAGCCGTCCTGATAGGTGCGGGAGGCGCAGGTTGCGCATTCAATCTGCCCGCTTCGTTTAAGACCTTTTATTTCTGCGTCGGAAAGACCGGCATCCTTCGCATCGCTTTCGGAGTGAACCTTGAGTTTTACGGAGCCTTCGGAGGCATTTATGCGCAAAGCATCTGCGGCGCTGTCTGTGACACCCCCGTCAGAACGGCTTACTCCGGGATTGTATCCGGTATAAGCGCCTCTGTATGCATCATAGCTTCCGAATCCGATACCGCCGACAGCCATATGCCTCCCCCGTTTTGCAAACTTCAGTACTGATTTAATTTTAGCTGATTTTATGGAAAAATTCAAGACAATAAAGATTAAATTTC
>CAJOQM010000072.1 GCA_905236845.1 uncultured Lachnospiraceae bacterium
AATATCACCTTAATGTGGATGCCACAGGCTCCGCATATTATTATAACGATGGCAACAGCGTACCTGCTACCGTTACCATGGGAAGCTCCCTTTATAATGCGTTATATGACGTAAATACAACATATGATATAAATAACATATATAAGGAGGGGACGGATTATAATAACGTAACTCTTGTACAGAATACTGACTTTACTTTGAGTTTCTATACATGTAATGATTTTACGGAAGGAAGGGGCAAATATTCTACAAATTATCCTTATATGACTTCTACAACATCCATGTGCGATGTTGCTACGCCGTATTATGTAACCCTTACGGGTACCGGAAATTATACGGGCACTCTGGAGCATTATTATTACTACATGGTATTTTATGCCATGAGCGATACTACTGTTGCTTTGTCCAGGGATTCCTATGAATATAATGGGAAATATTTTGTACCCAAAATATCTACCTTAAGGGATTCTGATGGTGAAGCCATGACTGCCGGCAAGGATTATCTGGAGTTAAATACGAATGAAAATGATACGAAAAAAGATAATACCCAGGATGCAACGGATTATAGTAACGGCAAAGCTCCCACATATTCCTATGCCAATAACCAGAATGCGGGAACCGCTTCTGTATATATTATAGGCTGGGGAGAATATCTGGGCACACTGACAGCTACCTTTAAAATAACCCGGAAAGATTTATCTGATTTTGATGGCGAGTTGGACAAGAAAACGTATGAATACACCGGTGATGAGATATATGCTGTACCTACCGTAACTTCGGATTCCTCAGTATATTATTACAGTACGGCAGGCAAATGGGAATCTCCCACGGAACTTAAACAAAATACCGACTATACTGTAGGCTATACAAACAACAAAGAGACTACTTATTCATCAGGAGCATTTGCATATTGCAATATAACCGGAATTGGTAACTTTACCGGTTCTTTCAGTATACCTTTCTATATAACAAGAAAAGATGTATCCGAGCTTACTATTTCTCTTTCTTCTTACAGTTACACATATACGGGGTATGCGATTGAGCCTGATGTGACCGTTGTTGAAACGATAAACGATAGTGATGTGGCTCTTAAAGAGGGAACCCACTACAGCGTTTCGTATTCCAATAACACCGATGCAGGGCAGGGCACGGTTACCGTAAAAGGAAAAGGCGACTACACAGGCACTACTACCCTTCCCTTTGCCATACATGCGGTTAATCTTGCTGATCTTGTGACAGATGACGAACCTTATGCATATGTAACCCTTTCAGAGACGGAATATACCTATGACGGAGACTCCCATATACCGGAGCTTGAATCCGTTACATTGGAAAGCGGATATGTCCTTACGGAAGGAGAGAATGCGGATTATACCGTAACTTATCCCGATGAAGCTATAGATGCCGGCACATATTATGTAACCATCACTGCAGGCAACAGCTCCAATGTAACGGGCTCGGCACAGATACCTTATGTCATAAATCCCCTTACATTATCCGGTAATTTTACGGCTTCCGTAAGCCCTGAATCTACCGTATATGATACCGTATACCATACCCCGACTGTTTCTGTATACAGCCTGACGGATTCTACGAATATCCTTGACGTGGGAACGGATTACACCTGGGTTATGACGGATTCCGACGGAACTACCGTTGCAAACAGTGCAGGCACCGTAGGACTCGGTGCCCTTGATGTGGGGACATATACCGTTACCGTGACCGGTACCGGCAATTATACGGACACCGTTACTGCTACGTACAGCATTACATCAAAGACACTTACGGATTCATCTGCTATATCCGTAACTTTGGCGGATGATAAATATAATTATTCCTATACCAGCGCCGAGATTAAGCCTACGGTAGTAGTTACATATACCTATACCTCCGGGGATACCGAATATGTGGCGCAGCTTACTGAAGGCACGGATTATAAAGTAACATATTCAAACAATATTAACGTCGGCACGGCTACGGCGACAGTAACGGCTTTGTCTTCAAACTACACGGGAAGCGCATCAGTTGACTTTACCATAAGCGCTCTTAATGTAGGTACGGCTACAAGCGACGGTCTTACGGTAAGCGCTATAGACAGCAGTAATATTTATTATACAAGTGAAGCCATAGAGCCTTCCGTTACAGCTGCATATGATTACGGCGGAGATTCGGCATACAGCCTTGTTTCCGGAACCGACTATTCATTAAGCTATTCAAACAACATAAATGCAGGCACGGCTACCGTTACCATGACGGGACTGGGTAACTTTACGGGTTCCTATTCGCAGACGTTTAATATTAACAAGCGCCCGATTTCCGAAGTTACCATTACCGGCATTGATTCGGAATATTCCTATACGGGATCTGAAATAGTGGCAGATCCTGAGCCTGTGCTTACTCTTGTATGCAATAACAGCGAATGGGGCGGGAAGTCACAAAGCATAAGCTATACTCTCGTAAGCGGAACGGATTATAATTTATCCTATTCCGACAATAAGAGCATCGGTACCGCTACGGCGAAATTCACAGCCCTGGAACAGAATTTTACCGGCGAGACATCGACTACATTTAATATAGTGGCAAAGAGCATAGCATCCGCGGATGTTACCCTTAGCCCGACATCGTATGTATATGACGGCGATACCCATGTACCTACCGTTTCGGTATATGATTCCGCAACAGCTACTACCCTTACGGAAGGTACGGATTATGAGCTTCATTATTATCTTGGTTCTTCCGAGATTGAAAAGTCTGGATGCGTAAATGTAAATACTTATATTATAAGAGTTTTGGGGCTTAATAATTATGCAAATACATACCAGGATGTAAGCTTTAAGATAACGGCTCTTGACTTGACCACCAAAGCAACCGCATCCCTGGCATCGGGCACGGTATTTACCTATAACGGAGACTACCAGGAGCCTACCATATCCGTTTCATACAATTCCGTTAAACTTACGGAAGGCACGGATTATACCATATCCTATTACGCCGAAGAGGGCGGCGGCGAGGATGATTCCATACGTCCGAAGGATGCAAATCAATATTATGCAACCGTAAACTTTATGGGTAATTATAAGGGCGCGATATCCGGCGATGAAAATGATCTTTTGGCATTTACCATTAATCCTTTAAACATCACAAATCTTGCCTTTGTGATGGTGGATGAAACAGCGTACACCGGAGTATCCATAGAGGATGTGGCGCCGTCGGTTGGGGTTGACATAACAAAAGTTACATTGAATAACTGCTCAACGGATACATATACGGATTCCAACGGTGATAGCCAAACCGCATATTTGCTTACATCGTCGGATTATTCTCTTACGTATTACGGTGATTCGAACTACAGAAGCTCGGATACTATAGATACGTCTGAGCTCGCATCCGCAGGTACGTATTACGTTGGAATTACCGGTAAAGGCAATTTCGAGGGATATTCAACTACGTCATATACCATTACGGCAGCCGATCTTTCTGCGGGCTATGATATATCCATAGGCAGCAGCGCTTCGCCTTATACGGAATATGATTATACGGGTTACAGCCTCTATGAGCAGGGGGTTACGCCTTATGTATATGTTTCGGGCGATGAGGATATGAATCCCGTATTTATCACGGACAGTGATGAATATGACGATGATTATTCCCTTACATATTACAGCGTTATCTTTGATGATAACGGAGATGTAGCATCAAAGACCAAGATCAAGAACGGTCTTAGCGCTATTACGGATGTAGGAGACTACATGGTAACGGTATCCGGAAACAATACGAATTGCACGAACTCATTTAATGCATTCTTCTCGATTGTTCCTGCGGATATATCGGGAACGGACTTCTCCGTAACGGCATCCGGTACATCATTTATGTATACAGGAGATGAGATTGAGCCTTCCGTAACCGTTATTCAGACCGTATATGCGCCCAATTCCGATGATGCGGACAGCACCGGATATGTATATAATACCCTTACGGAAGATACCGACTATTATGTAAGCTATGCTGACAACGTTGATATGGGTACTTCCACAGCATCCATTACGGTAACGGGAGATGATACGAACTACAAGAATTCCAAGGTGATTTATTTCTCCATTACCGCGGCTTATATATCCCATACCCAGGCTGACTATCCGGATGATTACTTTACCGTGACATTGGACAGCACGGAGTATGACTACACGGGTTCCGAGATAGAGCCGTCTGTTACCGTGCAAAGAGTAACCACAAACAGCTCCGGAGATACGGATACGGTTACCCTTACCGCAACTACGGATTACACTGTGGTTTATACCAATAATATAAATATTGGAACGGGTACGGTTACCGTTACCGGTACCGGAAATTACAAGGGTACCAGGAAGGCTACATTTACGATTCAGGAAAGCGATGAAATAGATTTCTTAGATGATACGCAATTTAACATCTCCGGAATCGCTTCATCCTATACCTATACAGGCTCTGAGATTACTCCTGAGCCCGTAATAACTACGTCTTCTGGGTCAAGGACATTGGAGCTTGGAACCCATTATCTTCTTACTTACGAGGACAATATAGATGTGGGTACTGCGACTATTACCATTACCGGCACAGGCACCTGCTCGGGTTCTGCAACCGTGACATTTAATATAACCGCATATACATTGACAAGCACAAATACATCCGTAAGCCCGAGCACGTATACCTACACCGGCTCTGCCATAACCCCCACATTTGCCTTTACGGGAGATGTATCCTTTACGGAGGGTTCGGATTATGAGCTTACATATTATTCCGACAGCGGATATACTACGCTGCTTAATGCATCGAAAGATTTGGTTAATGCTGCATCTACGGCAGTTAATGTGGGAACGTATTATGTCTCTGTAAGCGGTATAAACAATTGCTCGGGTACTGTAAAGACAAGGTTCTATATTACTGCCGCTGATATTTCTACCCTGACGGCGGTACTTGCAGGCACCAGCTATACATATACGGGTACTGCCATTACCCCGAAGGTTACTATATCGGGGCTTACCCAGGATACTGATTTTACCGTTACATACAGCAATAACGTATCCATAGGCACAGCGTCTGTTATAATTACCGGAAAGGGCAATTACACAGGTACCCAGGTACTGACATTTGAGATTATATCCGGTAGCAGCAGCATTAATTCCAATAACGCCACGGAAGTTACGCCCATACCCACAAATGTAGTTTCCTTAAGCGTATCGGGAATGTTGACAAAGGGTGCTTCAGTTGGCTACAATAATAGCAAATACACGGTTACCGGATCGAATACTTTGACATTGTCAAGCACGGATGCATCTGTTTCCGGTGCGCTGACTATACCCGAGAGCCTGACTCTGAACGGCACGACATATTATATTACAAAGATAGCTGCGAAAGCATTTAAGGGTTGTGATGATATTACTTCGGTAAATATCAAGAACAGCAAGCTTGTATCCATAGGCAAAAATGCATTCTCGGGGTGCACTTCCCTTAAGAAGTTTACCTGTACCTCGACGAAGCTTAAGACTATCGGAAAGGCTGCCTTTAAGAACTGCTCGAAGCTAAAGACTGTGACTCTTAAGACGAATTCTTTGAAATCCGTCGGAAAGAATGCCTTTAAGACTATAGCAAACAAGGCAACCATCCGCCTTTCAAAGAAGAAGTACAACAAGGCAAAGACTCTTATCACAAACTCGGGTATAAAGAGCTCAACCAAATTTAAGAAGACAAGTTGATTCATACAATTCTCCTTTCCTATAGGCCGTCTGATAAAAATCAGACGGCCTTTTTTTGGATTTCTATTGAATGATTTTGGATTGTGGTCTATAATGCTTTAGTAACTGTTGTTGGGGAAAGCTGATTTGTGAAAGCTTATTAATGCGGGCAGGTGGGATGCTACAAAGCGAGTTCCGCAGACTACGAAGCAGTCGAGGACAGTGTTTGAGCGACTAGCGCCCACCTGCCCGCATGATGTGGATTTGATTGGATTAATCAGCTTTCCCCCGGAAACCTGCAAAGGAGGTTTTTCATGAGTCAGGAGGTTATAAAGCCTTTCAAGAAAGTGCTCGTAGCAAACCGCGGCGAGATAGCCATACGCGTTTTCAGAGCATGTAATGAGCTGGATATTCGTACAGTCGCCATATATTCCAAGGAAGATAAATATGCCATGTTCCGTACGAAAGCGGATGAGTCATATCCTCTTTCCGAGGACAAAGGTCCTATAGATGCTTATCTTGATATCGACAAGATTATCCGCATTGCAAAATATGCGGGAGTGGATGCTATTCATCCCGGTTACGGATTCCTTTCCGAGAACCCCCTTCTGGTAAAGGCCTGTGATGAGGCAGGCATCGTCTTTATCGGTCCTACGGCTGATATTATGAACAAGATGGGAGATAAGATTTCTTCAAAGCAGATGGCCATAGACGCCAATGTTCCCATCATCCCCGGTATAGATCACGCAATTAAATACGCTGACGAGGCAAAGAAGATTGCAGAAGAAGTCGGCTATCCCGTTATGCTCAAGGCATCAAACGGCGGCGGCGGCCGTGGCATGCGTATCGTTAATTCCTCCGACGAGATGGATAAGGAATTTGAAGAGGCAAAGAACGAGTCCAAGAAAGCCTTCGGCGACGACCTTATCTTTATAGAAAAATATTTGCGTAACCCCAAGCATATTGAGGTTCAGATAATAGGAGATAACTACGGCAATATTGTCCATCTTTATGACAGGGACTGCTCCGTGCAGCGCCGTCACCAAAAGGTGGTAGAGTATGCTCCCGCTTTTTCCATTCCCGATGAGACAAGGCAGATAATATTTGATTCTGCCATACGTCTTGCAAAGAATGTAGGATATAAGAGCGCAGGTACTCTGGAATTCCTTGTAGATTCCGACAACAACCCGTACTTTATCGAGATGAATCCCCGTATACAGGTAGAGCATACCATTACCGAGGAAGTTACATCCATAGATATCGTTTCTACGCAGATTCTTGTAGCCCAGGGCTATGCTCTTGGCTCCGAGAGGGTGGGTATTCCCAGCCAGGAGTCTATTAAGTGCAATGCATTTGCCATCCAGACCCGTGTTACTACGGAAGACCCTGCAAACGGCTTCCTTCCCGATACCGGCGAGATAAATGTATATCGTTCCGGCTCCGGCGAGGGCATACGTCTTGACGGCGGTAACGCATATGTGGGCGCAAGGATTACCCCGTACTATGACAGCCTCCTCGTTAAGATTATATCCCGGGGAAATACCTTCGAGATGGCTATCGCAAAGTCTTTGCGTGCACTTCGCGAGATGCGTATCCGCGGCGTAAAGACGAATATTGCATTTTTGATAAATGTGGTTAATCACGAGCGTTTCCGCTCCGGCGAGTGGTATACCACCTTTATCGAGGAGACTCCCGAGCTCTTTGAGCTTCCCAAGAGCCAGGACCGCGCCACGAAGATCGTTGAATTTATCGGTGACCGTGTGGTAAATACTACAAAGGGCAACAAGGCCGAATACGAAAACCGCATTGTACCCGAATATGACAAGGACAAGAAGGTCTGGGGCGCCCGTGATGAATTCCTTAAATTGGGCGCAAAGGAATATACCCGGAAGATTCTTAATGATAAGAAGCTCTATATTACGGATACTACCATGCGTGATGCCCACCAGTCCATCTTTGCTACCCGCATGAGGACAAAGGATATCGCAGGTGCAGCCTACGCTACAAACCAGTTTATGGCAAACGCCTTCTCCGTGGAAGCATGGGGCGGTGCGACTTATGATACCGCATACCGCTTCCTTAAGGAGTCTCCCTGGAAGAGGCTTGAATATCTGCGTGAGCGTATGCCGAACACCCTTATACAGATGCTTCTTCGCGCTGCAAACGCCGTAGGATATACGAATTATCCCGATAATGTGGTTGAAGAATTTATAAAGATGAGCGCAAAGAAGGGCATAGATGTCTTCCGTATATTTGACTCCCTTAACTGGGTTGAAAATATGAAGATGCCCATAGAAGTCGCTCTTGGCACAGGAAAGATAGTAGAGGGTACTATCTGCTACACCGGAGATATTTCTTCACCCGACGAGACAAAGTATACTCTTGATTACTATGTACGCAAGGCGAAGGAGCTTGAGGCTCTGGGAGTTCATATCTTTGCCATAAAGGATATGGCGGGGCTCCTTAAGCCCTTTGCGGCAAAGACTCTGGTAGAGACTTTGAAGAAGGAGATTAATATCCCCATCCACCTTCATACCCATGATTCCTGCGGTAACGGTGTATCTACTGTGCTTATGGCGTCGGAGGCAGGTGTTGATATAGCTGACGTAGCCATAGAGTCCATGAGCTCCTTTACATCACAGCCTTCTCTAAACGCAGTGGTTGAGGCGCTTCGGGGGACCGAGCGCGATACGGGACTTGATTTTGAGGAGATGGATGAGCTTTCAAGGTATTATGGAAGGATCCGTCCCGTATATGCCCAGTTTGAAAGCGGTATGAATGCGCCGAATGTAGAGATTTATAAATACGAGATTCCCGGCGGCCAGTATTCAAACCTCCTTGCCCAGGTTAAATCCATGGGTGCGGGAGAGCATTTTGAGGAAATCAAGGCGCTCTATAAGGATGCAAATGAGCTCCTTGGAAATATCGTAAAAGTTACGCCTTCATCAAAGGCTGTGGGCGACCTTGCCATATTTATGTTCCAGAACGGATTAACGAAGGATAATATCCTTACCGAGGGTGCTTCGCTTTCGTATCCGGATTCTATCGTATCTTATTTCGAGGGAATGATGGGTCAGCCCGAGGGCGGCTTCCCCAAGGAATTACAAAAGATAGTGCTTAAGGGCAAGGAAGCAATTACGGTCCGCCCCGGTTCTCTCCTTGAGCCTGTAGACTGGGATGCTATAAAGAAGCATCTGGCAGAGATTTCGGATCTTTCCGGCTTTGACGATGAGGAGATACATCAAAAGGCTATAAGCTACGCCCTTTATCCTGCGGTATATGATGACTATTGCAAGCATATCCAGGAATATTCGGATATTACCCGTCTTGAGTCCCATGTATACTTCTACGGACTGCGTAAGGGTGAGGAGACGAGCCTTCGTATAGAAGAGGGTAAAGACCTTATTATCAAGCTTATAGATGTGGGAGATCCCGATGAAGAGGGTATGCGCAACGTTACCTTTGAGGTCAACGGTTCCCGCCGTCAGATTCAGGTGCTTGATAAGAGTCTTGAGGTTGCTTCCGACCAGAGACTTAAGGCAGATAAGTCCAATCCGAAGCACCTGGGATCCACCATCCCCGGTACCGTGGGCAAGATTATGGTATCTGAGGGCGACGAAGTTACCGTAAATATGCCTCTTATGACAGTAGAAGCCATGAAGATGGAAACTACCGTCGTATCAAAGGTAGACGGTACCGTAGATAAGATTTACGTAGCCGAGGGAGATTCGGTTAAGCCCGAGGATCTTATGATAAGCTTCCATCTCAAAAAGTGATAAGCCTTCTTTCAAAAGCGGTGGGGATTTCCCTGCCGCTTTTTGTTGAAGAAACTCCGCGATAAATATTTTCACAGCCCAAATCCGTATCAAGCAGCTTTTTTTGTACGGAATTAAGTTTTTCCGTATCCTTTGACAGGTTTACGATTATGGGAATCCCGGAAATTTTGTTAAGCTCATTGATGAGCTCTTTGGCGCTTTCTCTTACGCCGAGGATTCTGGCATAAAGGTTTTCGGGATTTTTTGTCGCAGGTTCGTTGTCGATATCCAATATCATACGCATTAGCACACGGCAAACCTGTGCGTACGTTACGGAGCGGTTCTGTACGGTATCGGCAAAGCCTCTAAATGATGTGCATTTCTCACGGTTATTAAAAATCCGCCTTGCAAGGTCTGTGTTCTCATGAGGCTTTGCTATCTGTGCCAGGCGATAGCGCAAAATTTGCGAAAAGTCGTCCTCGGTAAGCAGAGGCTCCGGGGGCGCATCATAGTTTCCGGAAAGCATAAGCTTACGGATGGCACTAGAAGACATAAATTCTCCGTTGGCTTTGGGGGAAGGGTCATTATGGCCTGCACCTATGCGCTTTATGGCAATGGGCTCGATGCTTTTGCATCCTTTAAGAGCTTTCAGATAGCTTACGGCGAGGAGGTTGTTTGGAGATTTTAAAATATCTTTAAGGTAATCGGGCGCATCAAATTCAAAAGCCTTCTGCACGGCGACGGGGTAGGAATATCCGGCTTCCATTCCGTTCATAACATGATCGGAAAAAGCACCGGGTTCTTCGGTAAGGAACCGGGCTGTTTCTCTAAGCATATCCGTATCATCACATTCTGCGCCGAACACAAGAAAGCCCGGAAGCCTTAAGGAGCGGGCGATATTTATCCCTCCCAAAGCAAAGTCGTCTGCAGAGGAGAGGCTTACCGCTGCAGGGAGCTGGAGCACCATATCGGCTCCGCCTGCAAGCGCAGCTTCGGTACGGGTGTATTTGTCAATAATAGCGGGGGCTCCCCTTTGAACGAAATCCCCGCTCATAATGCAAATGACATAATCTGCATCTGATATTTTTCGGGCTTTATTTATTATGTATTCATGTCCCTTATGAAAAGGATTGAATTCTGATATTATATAGGCTGCTTTCATAGTTTTTTAACATCCCTTGTATTGAATTTTTTTTAACATAGTTGTATAATATAGATTGTGCGTGAAATGGAATCTCGTGTTCTATTTTACACTATTCTATTAATTTGTTCCACAGGAGGATATGAAAAATGGCTGATTACAGAACCGCAAGGGAGAACAGGAAACCCACCTTCAGCAGATTTTCCTTAAAAATCATGCTGCTTTTGTTTGGACTCATTCCCCTTTTGGCCGCCAGTATTACCATGACTACGTTTGCGTCAATTTTCGCAAGAAACAGCGTAAAGACTGCTCTTGAAGATAAGCTTTACAGTGCGAATGTTCAGCTTAATAACTATATGGAAGAACAGTACCAGGTCTTCGGTGAGGAGTGGTTTAACGCCGAAGACAAGGATTATACTTACGTGGATGAATATCTTGAAACTACCGGAATCAGCATGACCATATTTATGGGTGATACCCGCGCTATGACTTCTATTACGGATTCCTCCGGAGCCCGTATTGAGGGGACTACCGCTTCCGATACTGTCATTGCCGCATGCCTTGAAGGCGGAGAGCATTATGCTTCGGATAATGTTGAAATTAACGGCGAAAGATATTTGGTGGATTATCTGCCGCTTTATGATACCGACGGTAATATCGTAGGAATGACATTTACCGGCGAACAGTATGATTCCGTACAGTCAGCCATGATGCAGAGCATATCGGGACTTATATTGATAGCTGTCATTCAGGCTTTGATATTCTTTGCGATTATAGTTATTACCGCAAGAATAGTAAGAAGACCTTTGAACGACATCTCGGATGTTATGCGGGATATGGCTAAGGGCAATATTTCAGACCCTGTTACTACCAAAGCATCCGTTACCGAATTCCAGCAGATGATAGCCTGCCTTGATTTCCTTCAGGTAAATCTTGAAAGAATTGTAGGCAGTGTCCGGGGCGAGGCAGACTCTCTTCAGGGCGGAGTCGTTGAAGTCGAGCAGCTTTCCGGAGACAGCTCCGATTCTGCGGGTCAGATTTCACAGGCTGTAGAAGATCTGGCAAACGGCGCCCAGTCTATGGCTGAGAATGTTCAGGATTTGAATATGGAAGTCCTTGATATGGGTGAAAAGGTTGACGAGATTAATGCAAATCTCGAAGCTCTTGTTGAAAATGCAAGAAGCATGGCTTCCGTAAACAGTGAAGCCAAGGATTCCATGGACGGCGTATTGAGAAGCTCAGATCAGACTACAAACGCCGTAAACAACATTCACGACCAGATTATCGTTACAAACGATTCCATAGCAAAGATTAACCAGGCTATAGACCTTATTATTTCCATAGCAGGTCAGACGAAGCTCCTTTCTCTTAATGCTTCTATTGAGGCTGCCAGAGCGGGTGAAGCCGGCAAGGGCTTTGCGGTAGTTGCTGACTCTATAAGCGAGCTTTCCGAGCAGAGTAATGAGTCTGCCAATACCATCCGCGAGATTGCCGAGGAGATTCTGGATAACTCCAATGAATCCGTCCAGCTTGCAGGCCGCATAAAGGATGTTATTGAAGGAGAGCAGGAAGCTGTCCGCACTACCCAGGAGAAGTTTGACGAGCTTCAGGAGGCTATTGACAAGAGCGTTGAAGGTATTCATGCCATTGAGTCTACGACTGCGGATCTTAACCAGATCAAGCAGGGACTTACCTCCAACGTAACGGATCTTTCCGCTATATCCGAGGAGAATGCGGCAAGCAACGAGGAAGTTGCCGCATCCGTTACCAATATCGTTTCATCTGTGGATGAGATTGCCAATAAAATGAAGGATATGAACGACATGTCCGACAATCTTGAAGATACCGTAGGATTCTTTAAGTAAGTACCCGTATTTCGCCGGCCGGGATTTGTCCCGGTCGGTTTGTGCGGTTACAATATATACTAATTATTTATTACTTTTTCCAAGGAGGAAAGCAAAATGTCATTTATTGAAACCATTAAAGAAAAGGCCAAGAGTGATAAGAAGCTTATTGTACTTCCCGAAAGCGAAGACGACCGCACATATCATGCGGCTGCCCAGGTGCTTAAGGAAGGCACGGCTAACCTTGTTATGATAGGTAAGGCTGATGAGATTGCTGCAAAGGCAAAGAGCCTTGGCGTGGATATTACAGGCGTTGACACTGTAGATCCCGCTACATCCGACAAGCTTGATTCTTATGTTGATAAGCTTGTAGAGCTTCGCAAGGCAAAGGGAATGACCGAAGAGAAGGCAAGAGAGACTCTTCTTAACGACTATCCTACATTCGGTATCCTTATGCTGAAGATGGGAGATGCAGACGGACTTGTATCCGGCGCATGCCACTCCACTGCAGACATCCTTCGTCCCGCACTTCAGATTCTTAAGACTGCACCCGGTGCGCCCATGGTTTCTTCATTCTTCATTGTGGACGTTCCCAATTGTGACCTTGGCGAGAACGGCATCTTCATGTTTGCAGACTGCGCTCTTGAGCAGGATCCCGATTCAGAAAAGCTCGCAAACATTGCTTATCAGTGCGCAGACTCCTTCAAGAGCCTCGTAGGCGGCGAGCCCCGCATAGCTATGCTTTCACACTCTACCTACGGCAGCGCAAAGCATGCTCTTGTGGACAAGGTGCACAACGCTGTTGATATAGCTCATGAGAAGTATCCCGAGCTTGCGCTTGACGGCGAGATGCAGCTTGATGCAGCTATCGTAGAGTCTGTAGGCCAGTCGAAGGCTCCCGGCTCAAAGGTTGCAGGCAAGGCAAACGTCCTTGTATTTCCCAACATTGATGCAGGTAACATCGGCTACAAGCTGGTTCAGCGCCTTGCAAAGGCTGATGCCTTCGGTCCCGTTCTTCAGGGTATCGCAGCTCCCGTAAACGATCTTTCCCGCGGATGCTTTGCAGAGGATATCGCTGGCGTTGTAGCTCTTACTGCTGTTCAGGCACAGATGGCGAAATAACAGCGAATGCGTTAGTGGTGCGGGAGTGCGGAGCACGGAGCACCACATTATTTTGACAATAAGTAATAATTATTTTTCAGGAGGAAACACATTAATGAAAGTATTGGTTATTAACTGCGGAAGCTCTTCTCTTAAGTATCAGCTTATAGATTCCGACAGCGAGGACGTACTTGCGAGCGGTCTTTGCGAGCGTATCGGTATCGACGGAGCTCTTACATATCAGCCCGCAGGCAAGGACAAGATAAAGTCCACACCCGCCATGCCTACTCATAACGAGGCTATACAGCTTGTTATTGACGCTCTTACAGGAGAGAAGGACGGCGTTATCAAGGATCTTTCCGAGATTGGAGCCGTTGGTCACCGCATCGTCCACGGCGGCGAGAAGTTTACAAAGTCCGTTGTAATCGACGATGATGTAATAAAGGCTATCGAGGAGTGCAACGACCTTGCACCTCTCCACAACCCCGCAAACCTCATCGGAGTGCGCACCTGCCAGAAGCTTATGCCCGGCGTTCCCATGGTAGCTGTATTTGATACCGCTTTCCATCAGACAATGCCTTCAAAGGCATATATGTACGGACTTCCCTATGAGTATTACGAGAAGTACAAGGTTCGCCGCTACGGATTCCACGGCACCAGCCATGATTTCGTATCGCACAAGGCTGCAGACCTTCTGGGCAAGAAGTACGAAGATCTCAAGATCATTGTAGCTCACCTTGGAAACGGTGCATCCATTTCCGCTATAAAGGATGGCAAGTGCCAGGATACTTCCATGGGACTTACTCCCCTTGAAGGTCTTGTAATGGGTACCCGTTCAGGCGATATCGATCCTTCCATTATGGAATACATCGCAGGCAAGGAAAACCTTGATATTGCCGGCATGATGAATGTGCTGAATAAGAAGTCGGGCGTTATGGGCGTATCAGAGCTCTCAAGCGACTTCCGCGATCTTGAGGAAGGCGCAAATTCCGGCAACGAAAAGGCTAAGCTTGCCATGGAGCTTTTCGCATACAGAGTAGCGAAGTACATCGGCTCTTATGTAGCTGCCCTTAACGGCGTAGATGTCATTGCCTTTACCGCAGGTATCGGCGAGAATGCGCCTACCATCCGCAAGATGGTTCTTGAATATCTTGGTTATCTGGGAATTTCTCTTAATGAAGCTGAGAACGGCAAGAGGGGCGAAGACCTTACCATATCCACCCCCGATTCAAAGGTTACCGTTATGGTTATCCCCACAAATGAGGAGCTTTCCATAGCGCGCCAGACAGTTGCACTTGTTTAATATTATTTATTTCCTGACAAGGAGATTTCAAAATGGAAGTAAAGAAAAATAATATGTCAAAAGAGGAGTTGTTGAGTGCTTTGTCCTTTACCGATACATCAAAGGCTCACGGTATAGTGGATTCCAATGAAGACAGGGCAAACTATAATTCCGCTCACAATTCCCTGACGGATATTAAACATTTGACCGCTGAAGATTACCAGGAAGCGCTTACTTATTTCGAGAAATTCGCTCCCGGTAATGTGGATATGAACAAAGTTGCTTATCACGCTATTCAAATCTGCCTGGATAAGGGGTGGACGTGATATAAAAACCCTGCGAAATGGCGACGCATACAGGCGTGCTTGCACGAATGGATGCGTCAGCTGCAGCTTTGCTGCGCAGCAATCGGTTTTTATAATATATATTTTTCAAACAAAAGAAAGGATTCACAAAAATGGATAGAACACCGGTAATTGTAGCATTAGGACGTTCGGCTGTATGCCGCGCAAAGAAGGGATCTTTCGCAAACACTCATCCCATTGAGGTCTGCAACCAGGTACTCCGCGGAGTACTCGCAAAGGTACCCGAGCTTAAGGGCGAGGAGATTGACGATCTGGTACTGGGCTGTGCAGCTCACGTAAACCAGTGCTCACAGAACATGGCAAAGCTTGTAGCTGCCCGTGTTGAGCTTCCCGACAATGTATGCGGACAGACCATCAACCGTTTCTGCTCTTCAGGACTTCAGGCAGTAGCTACCTCCTGCAACGAGATTATGGCAGGTCAGGCTGACTGCGTTATAGCAGGCGGCGTTGAGTCTATGACAAACTGCTTTGCTCCTTATCCCAGAGAATATATGGATGATTTCCTTGAGGATGAGCATGATGTAGACCCCAAGGCAGGCGAAGGCTCCGCTTATATGGCTATGGGTATTACAGCCGAGAACGTAGCTGAGAAGTACGGTATCACCCGTAAGGAAATGGAAGAGATGGCACTTCGTTCACACAAGCTCGCTGCAAAGGCCCGCGATGAGGGCAAGCTTGCTCCCTCTATCATCCCCGTAAAGGTTATAAACCCCGCAGGTGAGGAAGAGGTTGTTGATACGGATCAGGGTATCCTTGATACTACTCTTGAAAAGATGGCAGGCATGAAGACCTGCTTTATCCCCGAGGATAACGGCGGACTTGTTACTGCAGCTACATCCTCTCAGACTTCTGATGCAGCAGCATTCTGCATCATCATGACAAAGGATAAGGCTGATAAGCTTGGCATAAAGCCCATTCTTGAGATGAAGGGCTTTGCCGTAAAGGGCGTAGATCCCAAGATGATGGGTCTTGGACCTATAAAGGCAGTTCCCGCAGCGTTAGAGGCTGCCGGCATGACCATGGATCAGATAGATGAGATTGAGCTTAATGAGGCATTCGCTTCACAGGCTATTGCCTGCATAAGAGACCTTGACCTTGCAGATCGTCTTGAGGGCGACAACCCCACATTGAACCCCTACGGAAATGCTATGGCTCTTGGTCACCCCATGGGCGCAACCGGCATCTTCCTTATGTGCAAGATGTATGACTGGCTTAAGGACAACGACAAGAAGACAGGTATCGTAACCATGTGCATCGGCGGTGGTATGGGTGCCGCTGGAGTTTTTGAGCGTTTAGACTGATGAGGTATCATACTGTGACCGTTGAAAGCTTGCTTTCATAAGGGAACAGTTTGATAGCTCAGAGTTACGGACATGAGCAATAAAGCTACGCGAACGAAGTGAGCGGAGCGAGTTGCGAATGGACGTAGGATTGCGGGAGCGCGAAGCGCGTAGCAATCCGTGTCTAAATGCGAATAGGAGGTATATACATAATGAACGCAAAAGATATTAAAAAGGTTGCCGGTATCGGCGGCGGCGTAATCGGCGGCTCATGGGCAGTGCTTTTTGCCATGAAGGGTCTTAAGGTTACACTTTATGATATAAACGATGACTGCATAGCAAACGACAGGAAGACCATCGAGGGAAACCTTGATTTCCTTCTTGCAAACGGAGCCATAAAGGACAAGGCTGCCGTAGAGGCAAATATTTCTTACACTACTGATATGGCTGAGGCTGTTAAGGATGCCCAGTTTGTACAGGAGTCCGGTCCCGAGCGTATCGAGCTTAAGCAGAGCATGCTTGCCCAGATAGAAGAGAGCGCTCCCGCAGATGCCCTTATCGCTTCATCTGCATCCGGTCTTCCCATCGGTCAGATAGCAGAAAAGGCTATACATCCCGAGCGTGTATTAGGCGGACATCCCTACAATCCCCCTCATCTTATTCCTCTTGTGGAGCTTACAAAGAACCCCAAGACTACTGAGGAAAACATCCAGACTGCAAAGGAATTCTATGAGCTCCTTGGCAAAGAGGCTATCATCCTTCAGAAGGATTGTCCCGGATATATCTGCAACCGCCTTCAGCTTGCGGTATTCCGCGAGATGATAGACCTGGTTGAGCGGGGCGTATGCTCTGTAGAGGACGCTGACAAGGCTCTTACCTTCGGTCCCGGAATCCGTTGGGCTATCTTTGGCCACAACATGATCATGCAGCTGGGCAACAAGGACGGCATCGACGGCATGATGAAGATGCTTGCAGGCGGCTACAACCTCTGCGGCGACATCGCTTCCTGGGATACCATCCCCGATGACTACGGTCCCAAGGCTCAGGAGCAGGTAAACGAGATGATGAAGAATTTCTCAGACGAGGTCGGTCACGACAACGCAGCTATCGCTCAGTACCGTGACAAGATGCTTATAGATATCCTTAAGCTCCACGGTAAATTCTAAATAGTATCTAAATTCTGACATTAAGGAGGCGCTTATGCGTCTCCTTTTCTTTATATATTTCACAAAGTCATAACATTTTCCACACAAAACTTTAATAAAACTACCATCAAACTTTAATA
>CAJOQM010000073.1 GCA_905236845.1 uncultured Lachnospiraceae bacterium
TCCTTAAGCATGGAGACCTTAAAGCGCCGGGCGCAAAATGTCCTTGACCTCATAAGACAAAGCAAATTGTATAACGAAAATCGTAAAAAAGGAGAATGCAGAAATGAAAGAAAATCTTAAAAACATAAAAATAAGCTTTATAGGAGGAGGTCACCTTGCTCATTCTCTTGTAGCAGGGCTTACAAGAGCCGGCGGAATCGCATCGGAAAACATATGTGTCTCCGGAAGGAATGCCGGGAGACTGGAAGAGTTCAGACGGGACTTTGAGGTTGACATAACGTCAGACAACGCATCCTCTGTATCCTCAGCCAACATAGTATTTCTCACTGTTCGTCCGAATCAAATGCAGGAAGCTGTAAAATCATTTATAAACGGGGAATCTGCATCCGACAAAATATTCATATCTCCCGCAGCCGGACTTCCCATATCCCGCCTGGCAGAATATCTGGGCGCCGGCGCAAAGATTATCCGCTGCATGCCAAACACCCCCTCTATGCTGGGCGAAGGAATGAACGCCATCTGCCCCGGAAAAAACGTGGCCGATGCCGACCTTGCCCTTGTAAAAGATGTGTTCAGCCTGCTGGGGCGCTGCGAAGTAGTTACGGAAGATCTCTTTGATACGGTAACCGGAGTCTCGGGTTCAGGTCCCGCATATATTTATCTTTTCATAGACGCCATGGCAAGAGCCGCCCAAAACGATGGCATGACCCGGGATATGTCCGTTAAATTTGCAGCCCAGACCGCCCTTGGGGCTGCAAAGATGGTGCTGGAGACAGGGCAGGATCCGGAAAGCCTCTGCGAGAGCGTCTGCTCTCCCGGCGGCACTACCATAGAAGCCGTAAGCAGACTGAAGGAAGCCGATATCTACGGACTTATAAACAAAGCCCAGCACGCCTGCGTAGAAAAGTCGAGGGCGCTGGGAAAGTAACACAGATGTCGAAGCAGGGATGCTTCCCTCATATCATCCGCCGGGCTATTTCATGTTTATAAGCTCGGGGATGGTAGCTTCGAAATCCACGCCATACCAGGGTTTCTTCGGATTTTGCAGGGTGACCTCGATAGTACGAGCGGTATAATCAGCTGCGATGCGCATAGCGTCCCGCCAGTTTTTACCTTTCATAATCTGACCCACGCAGGTAGACGAGAACACATCTCCCGTGCCATGGTATGTAGCGTCTATCCTGTTGTTTTGGTAGACATAATATTCCCCGGTCTTGCTCTCATAACCCATGACTCCGGTCTTACCCGGCTCAAGACCGACTCCCGTAAGGACGCTGGTCTTCGCCCCGAGGTCATTAAGTCTCGACAGAAGCTCTTTTATATACGACTCGTCGTACTCCTCTTTATATTCCATACCGGTCATAAAAGAAGCCTCGGTAATATTGGGCACGACAATATCTGCCTCAGCGCAAAGCCCGGCATTTTTCTTTACATATTCCATATCAAAGGCGGGATAGAGCTTTCCGTTATCCGCCATAACGGGGTCTACGATAACAAGTGTGTCATCCCCCCGGAACATATCAAATATACGTTTTACCTGGTCTATCTGCTCTATCGTCCCCAGATATCCGGTATAAATAGCATCAAACTCCACCCCTTCACTCTTCCAGTGATCCACTATAGGGTCAATCTGATCCGAAAGATCCTTACAGGTAAAATTCTTAAACATGGTATGAGTAGAAAGCACTGCCGTAGGTAATATAACAGTCTCAGAGCCGAGTGCGGATATAACTGGCAGCGCTATGGTAAGAGAACATTTTCCCAGACATGAAATATCCTGAATAGTAAGTACACGTTTCATGGTTTCTCCTATCTTTTATCATAAAACATCAGCAAATCAATCCAAGACATTTTAGCACTATTTATCTGATTTGAAAAGTAAAAAAACGGCGGAATCCTGTCATACAATCAGCAAGCTTAAATATTTAAGGTCGTTTGCCAGATCCATGACCTCACCTGCGGTTTCATCGAGCACCACGGGACGCAGAGGATATTTGGGATTTTGCCTTAAGACTTTACAGCTCCTGCCGTCGCTCATGGTTACATATGTACCATTGGGAAACGCCACAAGAGAACTTAAGAAAGCAGATATGGCCCAGTTGTCAAATTTGTTTATCATAGCCATAACTATTTCCAGAGATTCGGCGACGGACTTTGCCTGCTTGTACGGGCGAGCCGTAAGAAGGGCATCATATACATCCACTACCGAAAGGATTTTTGCGATATCACTTATCTTGTCGCTGTGGAGCCTGAAGGGATAGCCGGTACCGTCCACATTTTCGTGATGCTGCAGGACGCCCGCCTTTATCACATCCTTTATATTTTCGTGCTTCAGGCGCTCATACCCCCGGACTGTATGAAGCTTTATGATTTCGAATTCATCATCCGTAAGCTTCCCGGGCTTATTTAAAATCTCGTTCGGAATATCCACCTTTCCTATATCATGAAGAATTCCGGAGATCCCCACATCCTCCACGATAAACCGGGGCTTTCCCATCTTTTTGGCAACAAGCATGGCCATGGTCGCCACATCCACACTGTGCTTAAAAGTATATTCATCACTTACCTTAAGAGCGTTCAGATTGATTTCTGTAGTATTACTCTTCATCACGGCATCGCAAAGGGTCTTGCCTATCTCGGTAGCCTCGTCTGTGACCTCTTCTATGGGGGTATCCTTGCTGTAAATATACTCTACTCCGGTAAGAACCCTCTTCTTTATATCCTCGTTCAGCTTAAAAGTTTTATCCTCCTGCTGCTTAACGCTTGCGGGATCGATCTCCTCATCATCCACATCCACTACTATCTCTATCTTGCCGTAGTAGTTTTGCAAAAGCTCAAAGATATGCTGATCCACCACCATATTCCCATGGCAAAGCAAAGCTCCGTCTACGGTGCAGATATCATCGCATACGGTACTGTTCATAGGAATCTTGTCAGGTTCTACCATCAATTTCTTTTTCATATTATCTGTACTCTTTAGATATTATATGCCGTCTTTGTTCTCACGACTTTTCACACAGTCTGCTTACTCATTTCGATTATTGCTTCTTCAGTCTACTTCCTCTTCTCGAAGAATTCATCTATCTGGGCTATGATATCCGCTGCTTCCTGGCTCTTTAAGAGGTAGCCGGCAGGCTTTAGAGCCATGACCTTCATGACAGTCTCCCTGTCGGACTTACCCGTAAGGAATATAACGGGAATATCCTCATAGTCCGGGTCTGATTTTATCATCTCAAGGACCTGGGAGCCGTCTACTATGGGCATCTCATAATCAAGAAGAATAAGGTCCGGAATCTCCGCCGCCAGGGATTTCATGGCGCGGGCGCCGGAATTAGCCAGGGTCACCCTGTATTTATCCTCGAGCCATCCTTTTATCTTGCGCAGCATGGTTCCCGAATCATCTATGACAAGGATATGCTTTGTAAGCCTTGATATATTTTCGTTTATGTCCTCGAGAATAGCTGTGCTTACTTCATTTGCGTTAATCGGGCGCTCAAATTCCAGGCGGACATTCTGCGAAGAAAAAAACCTTTTCTGGGTTGCGAGCTCTGCTGCAGTACCAATTATGTAAACCAGCATATCCCGCTCTCTTTGGTAATCCGCAAGGAATGTGAGAAGCTCAGCATCGTCCGTAATCTCCGGTTCTGCATATACTACCATAACAGCGCACGAATCTGCTTCATTTATAGCGTTAAGCTTTGTCCCCGGCTGAATCACGGAGTATCCTTCTCCTTCAAAGTGTTCGCAAAGGGAGCGGAGCACGATACTCTGCGCCGAGGCTATAAGCATAACATTTTTTTCTTTTTCAGGTGAACTCATATGCTACCTCCGACTTCGTCTATAAGCTCAATTATATCATCTGCGGCGCAATCTGCAACCAAAGCTTCCAATTCATTCATCCTTTCCTTCAATGCATCCGGAAGCTTTAGCTTTTTAAGGCTGCCTACGCACTCATCCATCCCGTCAAGGTCAAATTCATCCGCAGATGCCTTTAAGCGCTCCAAAATCCCGGCGATCTCGCCATCTTGCGGTTCTCTCTTATCTTCATCGCTTTCTTCTACGGCAAAGGGCTTTAGCACTTCCTTCATGCCTTCATACTCCGCAAGAACTCCGGGAGTCTTTTCGTAAAGCGCCGTCTCATCCTCTGCATTTCCCAGCTGCTCAAGCTCATAGAATTTATCCCCCAGCTCCATGGCGCCGATGAGATATGATGTAGACTTGAGCGCATGAACCTCTATGGTAAAATCACGGATAAGTCCGTCGTTAAGGCAATCGGTTACCTTCTTTTTCTTCAGGTCTATAAGCTTAATATAATCCGCCAAAAATCCTCTGTACATATCGGCATTTCCGGAATTTTTAATGCCCTTTTCCACATTGATTCCGCTGTTTTCATTCACAAGACCGGCAAATTCCTCTTCGATATTTGTATCATCTGCCGCCGGCGCCTCTTCGGACACATTTTTCTTTTGTATCAGATCCCGGGGAAGAAATGCCTTTATCTTGCGGCTTATTTCCACCATCTCTATGGGCTTTGATACGAAATCATCCATACCGGCTTCAAGAAATTCCTCCCGGGCACCTGCGACGGCATTTGCAGTAAGCGCAATAATCGGCACGGTCTTCATGTATTCCGAATCCCGCTCCCTTATATGCTGCGTAGTCTCTACGCCGTCCATCTCCGGCATCATATGATCCATGAAGATAATATTATAGGCTCCGTCTTTTATCTTTTCCAAAGCTTCCTTTCCGTTGGAGGCAGTATCTATATGCATTTCAAGAGGCGCAAGCAGACCTTCCGCAACCTTTAGATTTATCTCATTATCATCTACTATAAGTATATGTGCATCGGGAGCGCTAAAATCAATTACCTCATCCTTAACCTCCATATAAGTCGTCTTTTCGTGATTAATAAGCTGGCAGAAATTAAGGGAATAAAGGGGCTTGTTAACAGTAATCCCCTGCCCGGGTTCTTTTTCCTTCATAGGATCTCGCATAACGACAAGAACAGGCTTATCCTCATCATTCTCCTCAAACTGCTTCATACAGTCAGCTCCGCACACATCGCTGAATATAACATCCGCCTTTTGCGAGCGGTTTATAACGTCCTCTATCTGAACTGTTTCTATGCCAAAATCCCGGCAAAGCTTTTCAAAATTATATTTCTGTATATCCGTAGAAAATGCGGCAGCTGCAACAGTCTGCCTATTCTCCTGCTTTATGCCTGCTGCCGGCGCAGCATCCTCCACTCCCTGGAGTATCTCAAAGGAGAACGTCGAGCCCTTGCCGTATTCACTTGTAACAAGGATTTCTCCTCCCATGGAATTTACCAGGCTCTTTGATATGGCAAGGCCAAGCCCCGTGCCTTCCTTTGCGCGGTTTTTCTTTGTATCCACCTGCGAGAAACTGCCAAAGAGCTTATCGAGGTCTTCTTCCTTTATGCCCTGACCCGTATCTTCGATTTCAAAATGAATCATCAGCTGGTCGTCGGGCAATATGGGGAATTCCCTTTCTGCCAGCTCCTCCGGGGTCAGAATATGAACCGCCACCCGTATATAGCCTTCTTCAGTAAACTTAATAGCGTTATTTGCGATATTTGTAATAATCTGGCGGATGCGGAGCTTATCTCCTATAAGCGTCTTTGGCATGTCCGGATCCACATCATATATAAGCTCTACGGGATGATCTCCGATCCTGTTAAGGAAAATCATGGAAAGATCGTTAAATACGCTCATAGGCTCATAGGGCTCATCTATTATCTCCATCTTGCCCGATTCAAGCTTTGAAAAATCCAGGATATCGTTAATAATAGAAAGCAGGGCATCCCCGGAGTTTTGGATATTAATGAGATATTCCTTCTGCTCATCCGTAGTCTCTCCCCGAAGCATTATCTGGGTCATCCCGACTATGGCATTCATGGGAGTACGGATTTCGTGGGACATATTTGACAGGAAATCAGACTTGCTCTGTGCTGCAGCCAGAGCCTTTTCCTTTTCCTCGTTCACCCGTCGGAGAAGCCGGAACTGATCCGTTGTATCAATAAGCATAAGGCTGTGTCCGGTACGACCTTCCCTTAAGCGTTTTACAATCTTCTCATAGAGATTCGGATTTTTCTTCTTTATTTTCTCGAAATTTTCAGCTAACCCTTCGGGAATCCCCTTGTCGTCAAAAAAACGGTTTCCGTCAAGCTCAGTAAGGACAGATCTGTAATATCTGCCGTTTACTTCCCAACGCTCAAAAGCATTCGGGGACAGTCCTTCGGTCATATCCACAAGATCGGCTAAATCCTTTCCCGGAATAGGGCATGTCGTAAACATAGCCTTTAATTTCGCAGGAAGTTCAGCTCCTACGGGAAGAGTCTCAAGCTCCGGAAAAATCTTCCTGGCATATTTATTTGAATCCAGATACCTGTAGTGCTTGTCAACGGTTACCAGGACATCCTCCATCCTCTCAAAAATCATGCTGCGGCCGACTTCCACAACACCCATGAAATTCCCCTTAAATACACCTATGAGAATAATCAGAACGGAAAGCGCCGAGACAAAAGGCATATAATCATATTCATGGTCGCTCATCATCCAAAGTCTCAAGCCTGTAATTATCGTTATCTGCGCCGCCATCATTATGATATAGTTTATTCTCTCCATCCTTGAACGGGTCTTTATAACAGAGATCAGGCTGTTAATGAAAAGCCCAACCAGCATAATGAAAATAAAACCATAATTAATATAGAAAAGTACACCGTTATCATACTGCAGATAAGAAATCGTATTTCCTTTAACTTCTGTTTGCTGCAATGAAACATTCGAAAAGAACAAAGCCGAAAAGCTGTTATTAAGCAAAACCACGGCCGTAATCGCAGCTATAACACCATAAGATGTGATAATCCACTTTCTTTTCCATTTCAGATATTCAAGCATGAAATAAAGATAAAAAAGATAAAACATCATGTTGCATATGAAATTAAGTTTTAGAAAGACCAGCTCCACATCTATATTATATGAGCCGATAAACATCAGGTATGTAACATTATAGAAAATACAGACAACATCCGCCACAAGAAGCATATGTGCGTTTTGGGTAAGATTGCGGGACAAAAGCACGAAAAGTCCCAGTGCGGGTATGATCGTGCCTATGATAGAAAGCACGGAAGCTGTGCCATAGAGGTTCATACTGTCCCTTACAGATTCCCCTGTAAGTTTTTCCACAATATCACCGGACCATGATGAATCTGCGGTGATAGTAGAGGTGACATCGTAACTTTCCGCACAAACCAAAACTCCCATGGCAAGGGACAAGGCTATAAAGCACAACGCAGCAAAGATTATGGTTCTTCCGGCTTTCATTGGTTTCATAGGTTTCTCCTCGTTTACCTTAAAAAAGGGGATTTTTACAAAAGATTCGCAGGTATCAGATTTCCTTTTTTAATGTTCTTTTGGATAATTTCATCCGACACTTCGTAGATTTCTTCCGAGCCAAGCTTCGTCATTTCATGCCGGGTGTAAACATCCTTTGCGCTTACTCCATGCTCTCTCCAGTCACCTCCGTCGTTACTGTCATTAAGCATCAGGGGCTGTATATTATCCATAGCCCGCGCAAAGCGCGCCTCCGGAGTCACTCCTTCTTCAAATTCCTCAAAAAGAGCCGTCAAATCCTCTTTCTGGTCTTCGGGAAGGATTGAAAAAATCCTCTCTTTTGCCGCATTTTCCCGTTCCTTCTGAGTCTTTTTGCCTTCCTCATCATAGGCATAAGTATCTCCGGCATCTATTTCAACAATATCATGAATAAGGCACATCATCATGGTTTTTTCCATGTTTATTTCTTCGTTGGAATATTCCCGAAGCAAATATGCCATTATCGCCATATGCCAGGCATGTTCGGCGTCGTTTTCCTTCCTGCCCTTACCCGAAAGACTCGTCTGACGAAAGACGTTCTTTTCTTTATCTATTTCAAGCGCAAATTCAAGCTGCTTTTTGATTCGTTCCTTCATTTCCCGCTCCGAAATTATTTATCTAAAGTTCCGTTCATGCCGGATTTTGCATTTCCATTTTCCGATCAAGCCGCTCATTCCTAAAATACAGCATCATATCAATCGTAATTTCCGTTATATTCAGAATATAAAAAACCAAAGCCAGATAAAATATCCAGCCCTGAACTTCACCCATATTTATTTGCAGGATTTTCCTTGCTATCCCAAAGACATATCCGAACCATATAAAAATCTCAAATGTCAGGCTCTTACCCTTGGCTGTCCGCGAAGTATACGATTTATATATCGAAACCGGCCAGGATATCCCAAAACACACTATCATCAAAACTTCCAGCAAATCAATCATTGTGGTTTACCTCTATTTTCCGCCGTCACTCGACCCTGTTTATCAACTCCCCGATTCCTTCTATGCGGCATTTAACCACATCGCCACATTTAGGGAAACGCTGATTAAATGGGTTTATATTATAATGCGATTTCATTGCATTTGCAATAAATTAGAAATGAATTTGCCTAACTTCATCTCAGCTACATCTTCACCAGCTCATACTCCCTGGACCCTATGCCTATCTTCTGCGCGTGTTCCAGGGTCTCCTTCCAGGAAACATTGGGATTGCTGTTAAGGAAGACATCGCCGTGGTCATGGAAATGGGGATCCTTCATGTTGTCGCCTATCTGGCTGTTGCTTATGGGTTCGGCCTGCTGGCAAAGATCCACGCAAGCCTGGTCAAGCGCAACCGGGTCAAAAGACGCAAGCATTCCTATATCCGGCAGGATGGGTGCATCGTTTTCTCCGTGACAGTCGCAATTGGGTGAGACATCATTTATGAGGCTTATATGAAAGCAGGGTCTCCCATGACAGACTGCCTTTGTATATTCTGCCATCTTGCATCCAAGAGCAGCCAGGGCAGAGTCATTCTCCGCCGATATGGCATCAAAGGTACAGGCACCGATACATCTGCCACAGCCTTTGCATATATCGGGATCTATATATGCCTTACCCGTATCATAGAATATGGCATCCGATCCGCATTCCTTTGCGCATCTCCTGCATCCGGTACAAAGGCTCTCATCGACCGAAGGCTTCCCGTCGCTATGCTGCTGCATCTTGCCCGAGCGGCTCCCGCAGCCCATGCCTATATTCTTAATCGTGCCGCCAAATCCGGTCATCTCATGCCCTTTAAAATGAGTAAGGCTGATAAATATATCCGCATCCATAACGGCTCTTCCGATATAAGCCTCGGGACAGTACTCGGCTCCTTCTACGGGCACCGCAATATCATCAGTTCCCTTAAGACCGTCTCCTATAATCACCTGACATCCTGTGGAGACCAGATTAAATCCGTTTACCTGGGCGCAATACAGATGCTCTATGGCGTTTCTGCGGCTCCCGGGATAGAGGGTATTGCAATCCGTAAGAAAGGGCAGCCCTCCCATTTCCTTTACCACATCAGCCACAGCCTTTGCGTAATTAGGGCGCAGAAAAGCCAGATTTCCAAGCTCGCCAAAATGCATCTTTATAGCGACGAATTTGCCGTCCATATCTATATCGCCTATGCCTGCGCGGCGTATGAGCTTTTGCAATTTATCGGTAAGGCTCACCCCTACCTTTGTCCGAAAATCCGTAAAATACACCTTTGAGCGTTCCATAAAATTCTCCTTTGAAGATTCCGTAATTATACAACCCCGGATTTAATACTTTTCGTTTGATATTTTATATCAAATTCCGTGATACGACAAGAACATTTGAACTTCAAACGCCCTTATGATATCATGGTGCAAAAATCCAGGGGATGCGTTTTACCTTTTTATGAAAAAAAATATCTTTAAGCTGTCAAAAGAAAAATTAATATCAGCCTTGTCTGCATTGTTTCCGTCTAAATGTATTAACGCCTGTGCTTCCGACAAATATGATGCCGCTGCGGACATAAACGCCGGATTGTCGGAAAACGAATTCGGCGGTGCTGTCATAAAGCTTTCTGCGGACAAATTTCAGGAAGCGGGCTTTGCCCGGGGAGACAGCCTTAATATATCTTTCAGCAACGGATACAATCTTAAAGACGTCCCTTATTATAACGGCTATTACGGAAAGTACGGCGAGGTGGTTGTATGCTCCTACCCCGGGTACGAAAACCCCGTTATCACATCTTGCGGCAAGGGAACCTTCTGGAAGGATACAGGTCTTGATGAATCCGATACCGCAGATATCTCCCTTAACACAAAGGAAAAATATCTTGATATTCAGGAGGCTTTGAATCTTAAATACAGTAACGATCGAAACGATTACGATACAGATGAGGCTTTTGCGAATTTTCGTTATTTAAAGGGCGATAATATTAAAGAAAATTATTTCTATCGGGGAGCTTCCCCTTTAGACAATCATATGAAAAGAGCCGTCACGGCAAACGGTCTTTTGGAAAAATACCGGATTAAATTTGTAATGGATATTTCCGATACGGACAGCTCTGTTAAGTCTTTTTCCAAAGAGGACGGATTCTCCTGCGATTATTTTATGGAGCTGTATAATAACGGACTTGTAGAGCCCCTGGGTCTTGGCGTGGATTACCAATCTTCGGAATACAAAAGGAATCTTTCGAAAGCTTTTATCGAAATGACAAAGCATGAAGGTCCTGTCTATATCAACTGCCTTGAAGGCAAAGACAGGACGGGATTTGTATGCGCCCTTGCACAAGCCCTCGCCGGCGCTTCGTACAGAGAAATCAAAGATGATTATATGGCTACATATAAAGATTATTATGCCATTACCAAAGAGAATACACCGGAGCAATACGATTCCATATTATCGATTTATTTTAGAAATTTGATGATAAGCTTAACGGGATCCTCTGAGGATTCTAACTACAGTACGGAAGCTCTTACGAGAGCTGCGGAAAATTATTTTATTGAAGGCGGCATGAGTAAAGATGAGCTTGAAAATCTCAAAGATTATCTTAAATACGGGTTTCAGGAATAAGACTCTCCGCAGCTTAAATCTTTAACTATTTCACCTGCAATAAGGAGCCCTGCCGCAGCCGGCACGAAAGCGGTGCTGCCCGGGACTCTTCCTGCTTTAATATTTTCGCAATCCTCCCCCTGTTCCCCGTCCGTCAGATTATCCGCATCCGGGCGAACCGGCTCTTCATCGGAATACACTACCTTCAGGCTTTTCACATCACGCTTCTTCAGTTCTCTTCGCATAACTCTTGCAAGAGGGCAGACCCGGGTATCATAAATATCAGCGATCTTTAGTCTTCCGGCATCAAGCTTGTTGCCTGTTCCCATAGAACTTATAACAGGGACATTTGCCCGCTGCGAGCAAAGCACAAGCTCTATCTTTGCTGTTACGGTATCTACAGCATCCACTACATAATCATATTCGCCAAAGGAAAATTCATCTGCATTTTCCGGCAGAAAAAAGCAATTATGTATGCTAATCTTTGCATCGGGATTTATATCCAGCATGCGGTCTCGCATAACGTCCGTTTTGTATTTTCCGACGGTTTTTTGTGTGGCGATAATCTGTCTGTTTATATTTGTAAGGCTTATCTTATCATTATCAATAAGGTCAAACGATCCGATCCCGCTTCGCACAAGGGCTTCGCACACATATCCTCCGACACCGCCTATCCCGAAGATTGCGACTCTTTTGTTGTACAGCCGCTCCATTCCGTCTGCGCCAAGGAGCATCTGTATCCTCGAAAACCTATCAAGCATAATTTACGTCCCTTCGCATTTTGAGTCTCCCGTTGCGTAATCTATGATTATGCCCGGCTGTACATTAAAGCAGAAAACGCAAAATTCCACGCCTTCTCCGGAATCTTCAACAGAATAAGCCTCCATAAGAACCCCGTCTGCCACCAGATTATCCCCCGTAAATACGGGCGTCACCCTGTAGAGCACATGGTTTTGGGGATTATCCCCGATATAATCATCAACGCTCTCTTCAAAAGGAAGCATCCCCTTAACATTCATATATCTGGTTCCTGTTATAAGATTCTTTTCGTTTGCATTTTCCCCCGCCAGCATATACGCAATAAGATGACACCTGTTATAAAGATAATTTCCCTCCACATATCCGCTGTATTTTACCGTATGCCAGCCGGAGGGCTTTATCTGCCCGATTTCTCCCCTCTTCTCGACAGGCATCAGCTCCTTGCACACATTTGCAAAGGCGACTCCGCACCTGCCAAGATCGTCAAGATCCGAATATGACTCAAATGCTTCCGTATTCGTCAATATTTCATCATCAAAATAAGGGATATTATTATTTATCACGGCATAAGGCGAACTCCCGTCATACTCCGGATAGCTCCCGTCATATCTAAAATAGCTGTCATAATCCCCGGAAGGATCTCCGCTTTCGGAGGGCACTTGCGCATCGTCCTGCTGCCCCCGTGCTTCAGACGATGCATCTGACGATATATTTGATGATATATCAGACGATGTATCGGTCGACATATTCTGCGAAGCACCGCTTCCGCCTGCCAGAAACACTACCAAAAGCAGCACTATGGGAAGTACATATCTGTTTTTACCCGGCTTGGATTTCCTTTTCATATTTTACTTAATACTCCTCCAGAAAATGATGTCTTTCTCCGTTTTTTTTGTAACCTATGACCGTATCAAGGTTTACGTTTTCAACACTCTTAAAAATATTTGATTCTATAAAAGGATTTTTCTTTTTAAGCTCTGCTATAAGCTGCTTTGTCTCTATCCTCTTTGACGAGGCGCTCCCATCCTCTCGGAGCGTTTCGCAATTCTCCGTAAAATGACATGCACACTGCAAAAACTTAAGGTCATTATAGTCTCTCCAGGCGCAAATATCGCTCTCCCTGATAAGATACATAGGCCGGATAAGCTCCATTCCCTCGAAATTCAGACTGTGGAGCTTGGGCATCATGGTCTGTATCTGCGCACCATGAAGCATCCCCATAAGTATGGTCTCTATCACATCATCATAATGATGACCCAGGGCAATCTTGTTGCATCCCAGATTCTTTGCATTGCTGTAAAGATATCCCCGTCGCATCCTCGCACACAGATAACAGGGGTTTTTGTCTATGGTATCTATCGCATCAAATATATCACTTTCAAATATGCTGACAGGAATACCCAGCGCCCTGGCATTGCTTTCTATCAATTCCCGGTTTTCCTTTTTATATCCCGGATCCATCACAAGAAACGTAAGCTCAAAGCTGCGCTGCCTGTGCCTTTGAATTTCCTGAAACAATTTTGCCATAAGCATGGAATCCTTGCCGCCGGATATGCATACCGCAATATGATCATTCTCCTGTATAAGCTCATATCTTTTGCACGCCCTGGCAAAAGGAGAAAAAAGCTCCTTGTGAAATTTCTTCCGAATGCTTTTTTCCGCTTTTTCCTGTGTATCTTCTGTCAATGTCTTGGTCATAACAATCCTGAATTAAACCGCTTTTACTACTTCGTAAAATATCACTTCGGCACCTTCTTTAAATCCTGTGCCTTATCTGGCGCCGACAGCCACCATCTTAGCCTTTGCACGAAGGATTCCGTCCGCTTCCATTTCCATCTCCACAATCACCTTGCGCTCCCCGATTTCCCGGAGATAAGATGTGACTGTAAGCTCTGTATCCATAGGCGTCGGCTTTTTAAAATCCACCTCAAGCCTCGCAGTAATAAACCGTCCTATCACCGTATCTTTCGTAAGCTTAAGGCCTTTGTCTCTGTGGGCAAACCATGCCGCAGACGCCGTGCCGTGACAATCAAATATCATGGCAATCATTCCCCCGAAAAGATTATCCGGGACACCGCCTGTAAATTCTCCCTGCGGTGTAACCTTGCATATACATTTTTCCCCGGTCTCATCCGGATAAGACTTTAGGTGCATCCCGGATTCATTCTTCGGGCCGCATCCCCAGCAATGCTGAAACCTCTCGCCATAAGTATCCTGAATAGCGATTTTATTGTTTTCTCCGGACATTTTGTATTACCTCCGCCAAATAACTATTTAAGAACTTTGTCATTTCTTTAAGGCAAACCTTCCCTAAAGCCCGATTTCAACTATTGCTCTCCTAACAACCACCGAGCAATATCAACAATTTCCACTCCGTCTTGCTGCATCTTTTCGTGCTTTGTTCTTGCAATAATCATTTTAGGATAGGCATCTTTAATTGACAGTAGCGGCTTAATTTCACGTTCAAGGGTTTCCGTTCTCGTTATATCATCTGAAACCTGTATATAAATTAAAGAGCCATCCTTTTTTGCAACAAAATCAATTTCTTTTGTATATAGCTTTCCTACATATACTTCGTAACCTTTTCTGAACAATTCCAAAGCAACTAAATTCTCATATAAATGACCATAGTCTGTAAACTTGGTACCCAATTCGGCAAAACGGAATGACAAATCCGCAAGATAATATTTTTTTTCTGATTCCAGATATTTCTTTCCCTTTATATCATATCTTTGAATCGGATAAAACATAAAGGAGTGACATAAATAATTGATATACGCTCCGACCGTCTTATCATTGGTTTTATACGTATCTGACGTCAATTTCGATGCAACATTCCTAATTGAAGTATTGTTTCCGACATTATCCATAAGAAAATTAGCGATCATAACTAAAAGGTCTTCATTTTCTATATTATACTTTCTGACAATATCTTTTACTATCGTGGCTCTGTAAATACCCTCAATATATTTCTTTGCATCAGCATCATTCCTATAAAGGTATGAACCGGACATACCTCCTCGCCTGTAATAATCATCAAATGCACCGTCAATGTCGTCAGAAGGGTAATATTTCAGATATTCTTTAAAAGAAAACGGAAACATATTAATTTCAAAGACACGACCACCAAATAAAGTAGCTAAATCACTTGATAAAAGAAATGCGTTTGATCCTGTCAAATAAATGTCGTACAGAGCCTCATCATGCAGGCTGTTAATAACCCCTTCAAAGCCGTCACACATCTGTACTTCATCTATAAACAAGTAATTATTCTTCTCTTGCTGATGCTGACTTTCTATGTAGTCATACAGGTTATCCGAATACAATAAATCAGCAAATTTCTTTTGATTTAAATTAATACGTACAACATTTGCATTATCATCCGCTTCACATAAATTGCTAAACTCATCAAGCAATATGGATTTGCCGCTTCTTCTGATACCGGTCACTACCTTTATGTCCGGAATATCTTTCACAGCTTCCAGTCTTTCCAGATAATTATATCTATTGATTAGTTTCATCCAATACCTCCAGACGGGTACATGATATCACATTTCGCAAATTTAATCAATTTTAATTTTTGCGAAATCAGCAATGACTCGAAGCTATCAATCAGAAACGCTTTAATCTGTATTTCCTTAGCAATTTAGTAACTATAAAAGTTTAGTGACAAATAACGACAAATGTGGTAAAGCTCCGCAACAAGCTAAAAGGAACTGTGGTTTTGGCGCTATGCGCCGGGAGGTGAATTATGACCTATCGTCCTGAGTACGACATAACCAGAAATAACGAAGAGGACGCAATGTCCTCTTCTTCTTTTTGGCATGGAATTTTTCAAAAAAGTACCGTTAATCCCGCCTGTACTTATCCTTCTTCATCTTCATTTCGTACATTTTTGCATCGGCTATTTCTATGTACTCGTCAAGGTTTGTCATATCCTCTTTAAGCGGCATAGACACCCAGCCATAGCTGACTCCCACAGAATACGGATTTGAATGAGAATTATTATATTCGTCTATTCCGGCGTCAATCTTCTCTCCCATTTCAGCGGGCTCGGGGCTGTCTGCCGGTATAGCCGCCAGCATGAGAAATTCATCTCCACCCATGCGAACTATGCGGGAGCCCTCCGGCGCAGATTTCAATAGCTGCGCCGAAACCACCTTTGAGCCGCATCATCTGCCAGATCCTTTATCTTTCGATCGTGAATGTCTCTTATCAGGAAAAGACAGTCATTCCCGCCGGGTTTATCCTCCTTAGAGGCATTACAAAATATAATCTCCGGCCAGAAGTATCCGCCGTCTTTCCTTCGAATACGGCATTCAGAAGAGGTAAACACCTTATCCTTAAGCTCCGGATTGTGATCTACAACCCTGCATTCGAAGCTTTCTTTGTTAACGACCATTATAAGGCTGATATCAAGGTATTATCATCAACCTCGGCATTGTTCCCTAAATATCTCAAATCAATCAACCTTTCTTTTTGTCATCGCATAACAATTATTATTATTTCTCAATACAAGCACTCAGTTTATTCAGCTCTTTCCGTATAAAATCCCTATCGGAAAGCAGCTAGTCTACAGGTATTCTATCGGCAAAGCTACCAGATTGTCTCTGAGGTAGGTCTTCTTATCCGCCATACAGAGAATCACCCCCATTCCGCGCTTGCTGTCAGGCACCTTGTCAAGCACCTGATTGGCAGACGCCATAGTCGGTTTGGGATTGCCGGTCATTTTTATTTCTATTGGATATAATATTCCGTTTTCGCAGATAATCAGGTCGATTTCATTTTCACCGGATGACTTTTTATCCTTCCCTCTGTAATAGAAAATACTGAACTTATAGTCCTTTCCCTCGTTGCTGTAGGATTTCAATATTTCCGAAATCACAAAGGTTTCAAACATATTTCCCGCTACTGCGGAATTCTTCAGAGCATCGGCAGTAAGCCACCTCGTCAGATAGCATGCCAGCCCTGTATCCCTGAAATAGATTTTAGGAGTTTTTATCGCCCTGCTAAGAGCGCTTGTGCTATACGGCTGGAGAATATAAACAATCCCAGTTCTTTCAAGGACGGATATCCATTTTTTTATCGTCGGCTCGCTTACGCCGACTTCACTCGCAATATTTGCGTAATTAAGCATCTGTCCTGTCCTTGCCGCAATAGAGGTCATAAACTTTGTAAATGTCAAACTGTCCGCAGCGATTAATTCATTAATATCCCTCTCAAGGTAAGTCGCCGTATATGAGGAATAAAAATCCTGCCAGTCCCTGTCAATATCATATAATTCCGGATATGATCCCGTGTGGATGATTTTCCAGATATCAGTATATCGGACGATGTCCTTTTCTCTTTCGTTGATATATTCTTCGGTGGGCACAAAATGACGATTAAAAGATATTCCCTTAATCTCCCTTGCAGAAAGCCCAGCAAGCTCCAGTATTGAAACCCTTCCGGCAAGCGACTCACTAATCCCTCTCATCAGATCAAGTTTTTGCGAGCCGGACAGGATGAAATCTCCTCTTGAATCAGAATCATCTATCAGGAGCTTTATCTCTTCAAGGATGCCGCCTTCCTTTTGCACCTCATCAATAAAAAGAGGTCTCGGATTGTTTAAGAAAAAAAGCCTAGGTTCTTCTTTTGCCATTAATCTGGTCAGACTATCATCAAAATTCGCCCTGTTATATTCCGGGAAGACATGCTTGATAATTGTTGACTTTCCCACCTGCCTTGCCCCCGTAACAAGCAGGCATTTGCTCGAAGATGCCCTGTTCTTTAATACACTCGTAATTGCCCGTTCTATATAAGCCATATCAAATCCGCCTTTCGACTAATCTAAAATCTGATTTTATTTTAGTCGCTAGCGTCAAATCTGTCAATGTTAACTTCTCGCGATAATATTATACCACAAGGGCATTTGAAGCTCTAAGACTCAAACTGCGCTTCGCTTGTTTTCGCCAAGAGACTTCATTATACCACAAGGGCA
>CAJOQM010000074.1 GCA_905236845.1 uncultured Lachnospiraceae bacterium
AAACGCTGATTAATATAAACCTATTTAATCAGCGATTCCTTAAATATTACAAGCCGGGCTTTTATGTGAAGCCCGGTTTTTGCGTCCCTACCCCGAACAAATTTCAGATTTCACTTGACAAAAGGTGTAAACAAAAGTAAAAATAAATAGTTGGTGTTTACATACAAACAGTGTTCCGACAGGAGGAAATATGTCTGTAAGAATAATGACGGATTCTGCCAGCGATATATCGCAGGAAAAGGCGCAGGAGATGGGTGTAAAGGTAATACCTTTGAAAATACGGTTCGGACATGAAGAGTATCTGGACGGAGTTACTCTTTCGCCCCATGAATTTTACGAAAAGCTGGCGGAAGCTCCCGAGCTTCCCAAGACCAGCCAGATACCGCCTCATGAATATGAAGAACTTTTCAGGGAAGCGCTGGATGCAGGAGATGAGGTGGTTATGATCGCCCTTTCGTCCGGTGTGTCGGGTAGTTATCAAAGCGCAAATATCGCTGCCTCGGAATTTGAGAGCGGAGTATATGTGGTAGACAGCAAGCAGTTTTGCATTTCCCAGTATATTCTGGTGCAGCAGGCGGCGGTCTTAAGGGACGCCGGAAAGAGCGCTTCGGAGATAGCCTGGGAGATAAATTCCCTTAAGGAAAGAGCCAGGGTTATTGCGGCTTTTGATACTTTGGAATATCTTCATAAGGGTGGCAGGCTCTCCAAGGCGGCGGCTCTGGCGGGTAATGTGCTTTCCATAAAGCCTGTCCTTACCATAGACGATGGGAAAGTCAGTGTCCTTAGCAGGGCAAGAGGCGCCAAAAGAGCAAATAAAGCCATGATTTCCGAGATAGTAGACAGGGGAGGCATAGACTTTTCCCTGCCCGTATGCCTGGGATATGCCGGGCTTGACGACGAATTGCTTAAGGGATTTATAAAGGACAGCAAGGCTTTGTATGCCGGAAAAGAAAATGAAATCCCCATTGCGGATGTGGGAGCTACCATAGGAACATATTCCGGACCGGGAGCCATCGCAATAGGCTTTTTTGAAAACAGATAAACCGGAGGTTATGATGGAGGAAGAATTAAAGGCAGATCTCCTGCTTTTGGAATTTTTGGATCTGGATACATTTTCCCAGAGAGAGGATTTTCTCTTAAAGCACGGAAATGATTTAAGCGACAGGACGCTGGATTCGATGGCTATGTCTCTTGATATAGTCTTAGATGATGACAACAGGCTGTTTGACAAGTCACAACAGCTTTTAAATTGCATACGTATGAACAAAAGATACGAAACAGACAGGTTCAGATAGGGAGGATGACATGAAAAAAGTCGGTATTTTTCTTGCAGACGGATTTGAAGAAATCGAGGGGCTTACATCTGTAGACGCCATGAGGCGTGCGGGGTATGAGGTGACCACGATTTCTATAATGGATAAGAAGCTTATAACAGGTTCACATAATATCAGGGTCTATGCAGATATGATGTTTGATGACGTGGATATAGACGGGTTTGATGCCATTGTGCTTCCCGGAGGGGGAGTGGGCACCGAGAATCTCCTTAAGCACGAAGGTGTAAAGAACGCTGTAAAGCGCTATAACGAGGCGGGAAAGATAATCGGCGCTATCTGTGCGGCACCCATAGTACTTTCGGAAGCGGGAGTCTTGGACGGGCTGCATGCAACCTGCTATCCCGGCTGCCAGGAGAGATTTTCGGATAAGGTTATTTATACCGGAGTCCAGGTGGATCAGGAAAAGAATATCGTTACCGGAAACGGTATGGGAGCGGCGCTTCCCTTTGCCCTGGCTCTTGTTATGGCAATATCGGGGGAAGAGGATGTGGCAAAGGTCAAGGAAGGCGTTGCCTGGACGGCGTAGTAACTGTCCGAATGCGACACTGCGAGAGAAAGGTAGTGAAGCGGGTTGTATTACATATTATTGGTGCAAAGGTATTAGATGGTGATTACCGTCCGGACAAGTAGATGCGTCTGTCCCGGAGGAAAAATAAATAATAGTTGGCATTTTGCCTTTTTTGTGGTATCATCTATCAGATGTGTAAAAATACCCCAAAATCAATTTAAAACACTTATTAGCAAGGAGTTAAATCAGAACATGAGCGTACAGGTAGAAAGACTTGAGCACAATATGGTAAAGCTTACCATAGAAGTATCAGAGGATAAGCTTTTAGAAGCCATGAAGCATTCCTACAACAGACAGAAGAACAGCATCCGTATCGACGGATTCCGCAAGGGCAAGGTTCCCTATGCTATGGTGGAGCGTATGTACGGACCGGAAGTATTTTACGATGATGCTGCAGACGAGCTCATAGAAGCAGAATATCCCACGGCTATAGAGGAGTTCGGCGAGGAAGTGGCATCCGTCCCCTCTATCAACGTAGAGCAGATTGAAAAGGGAAAGCCTTTTATATTCACGGCGGAAGTAGCCGTAAAGCCTCCCGTAGAGCTGGGCAAATATGAAGGCGTAGAGGTGACAAAGATAGACGAAGAGGTCACCGAAGAAGAGATAGATGCGGCTGTAGATGAGGAGCGTGAGAACAACGCCCGCACGGTTACGGTTGAACGTGCCATAAAGGACGGCGACACGGCTGTTATTGATTTTACCGGATACAAGGACGGCGAGGAATTTGAAGGCGGCAAGGGAGAAGGGTATTCTCTTAACATAGGCTCCCATTCCTTCGTAGATACCTTTGAGGATCAGCTTATAGGCCACAAGGCAGGGGAAGAAGTGGAAGTAAACGTTACTTTCCCCGAGGAATACCAGTCCGAAGAGCTGGCAGGCGAGGATGCCATGTTTAAGGTGATTATCCATGAAGTTAAGGAAAGGCAGCTTCCCGAGGCGGATGATGAATTTGCCCAGGATGTATCTGAATTCGATACCCTTGCGGAATACAGGGATTCCCTTAAGGAGAAGCTCCTTGAAAACAAGAAGACCCAGGGCCGCATAAATCAGGAAGATGAGGCTCTTAAGAAGATAGTAGAAGATTCCGAAATGGATGTGCCCGATGCGATGGTTGAGACCCAGGTTCGTCAGATGATGAGAGACTTGGAGCAGAACCTTGTTCAGACCGGTATTTCCATGCCCATGTACTTCCAGTACACCGGAACTACCGAGGATGAGGTGCGGGAGCGCTTTGCCGAGCAGGCAGGTGAGCAGATCCGCACTACTCTCGTAGTAGAGGCTATCGCCGAAGACCTTAAGCTTGAAATCAGCGACGAAGAAGTCGATGAGGAGCTTAAGAAGACTGCCGAGCAGTATGACATGGATCCAAAGACCCTCCTTGAAGTAACAGGAGATTCCGAAAAGGACAATATCCGCAGGGAGCTTCGCTTAAGGAAGGCTATCGACCATGTAATCGATAACGCAAAGCAGGTAAAGGCAAAGAAGGCTTTAGCCAAGAAGTCTTCCGCAAAGAAGAAGGACGAAGAGGATACCGGGAAGAAGGAGACAAAGAAGTCCACGACCAAGAAGACTGCGACGAAGAAGACCGAAGATAAGGCCGACGACAAGGCGGAGGATAAGGAAAAGAAGACCGCAACCAAGAAAACCAC
>CAJOQM010000075.1 GCA_905236845.1 uncultured Lachnospiraceae bacterium
CCGAAGGCGTAGCTTGAGTCTAGTCGTAGGAGTGTCCTTAAGCTTGGTAAGCCGCAGGCGAACCTAGCGATAGGACGAGTTCCGCAGGCTGCGTATGCAGCCAAGGACAGTGTTTGAGCGACTGGCGCCCACCTAACGCATAACATGAATGATTTGAAGTAATCAGCGTTTCTCAAATATAACACGTCGGTGAGATTCTAAAACGGCATAGGTGAGATGCACAAAATACATAACATATATAATTTATCAAATTTCGGGCGTTTCGTCCAGTACTTTTATAATTCCGTGTGGACTTACAGTCATAACGTCTAAGTTATTAAAGACCATTCCTATATGTCCCAGCTCGTGGGCATCGGAATCGGTAAGAATGCGGTATTGGGGATATTGCTGCCTGTAGGAATCGGGCTCTGAGAACATGGAAACTTCGACACAGCTTATGGGGAGATTTTCCGGGATAAACCCAAGGCTTGAAAGAATGCTGTAGCTTTTTCTGTCTATATGGGCGGGAAAAGCCGTGCCGCCGCAGTCATGCGCCAGGGATATTACTTTTTCCAGGGGGAGATTCGTAGCCATATTAAGGAGCTTGTCGCAATGACCGATGACTTCATCGTCCGCATCCATTATAAGCTGCTTTGCCTGCTGCTTGGATGTTGCGGTAATATCCGGGAGGGCTGCATAGACATATTCCTGCATGGCTTTTGCGACCGTAATATCGGGAAAGAGGGTAACCACATGGATATCCTCAACGGTATGAACTTCCATTCCCGGGATAACGACAAATCCCGTATCTGTGCGGTTCGCCACATCTATGAGAGCCGCCGCATTTTCGCAGGAATTATGATCCGTTACGGCGATTGCCGTAAGCTCTGAAAGCATGGCCATATTAACCATGTTGTTTGGAGTCATGTCGTTTACGGCGCAGGGAGAAAGCGCCGAATGCATATGAAGATCACAGGTTATTTCCATATAATTCACCTATGTTTTCTTTGATGTAATCCCTTACCCAGGCGTACACATCGGGATTCGACAGGGGGACGCCCTCAAGGATTTCGTTAAGCTCTTTTGTGGAAATGGAGAATTCTTCCGCCTCATCGGCGCCGGCTCCCTTATAGGTATGATTGTACGTAAAATTAATGTCGGGATATGAGGCAAACATATTTACCAAAGTTAAAGAAATATCCCCCAGGGGAGGGCGGTCAATATTGTTATGCTCCATAGTGGCTGTTACACGGGTGCCGGTATCGGGAGAGCTTTCTATATCAAGGCTCCCGCCGCACTGAAGGCAGGTATCGTTAAGGAAAGGAATCCCCATCCCTACGTTTCTGTGGGTGCGGGTAGTGGTAAAGGGGTTCTTTATACTTTCGAGGATATCGGGAACTATACCCCGGCCGTTGTCAATTATTTCCATAATAAATAAATTACCCGGGATATCCTCTGTTACATTTATGGTAATTTCAGTACCGCCGCCCCGGATACTGTTTTCCGTGATATCCAGGATGTGGAGGGAGAGTTCTTTCATCATAGGCCGTATTTTTCCACAAGGAGCTTTGCGGCCTCGAAGGGTTGAAGCTGCGTTTTAAGGATAGTTACGTCTTCTTCTTTGGCGGTTTCTACGGTATCCTCATCCGGGGTAAATCCATGGGCTATAATGATGGCGCTGATACCCCGAAGGGACGCTACGGCTACGATATTTACATGGCTTTGGATGGTTATCCAGGCGGAATTTTCCGGGGCATTTCCCATAACGATGCTTAAAAGATCTCCGCAATAGCCGCCTGTTATGGGAGCTGCTTCGTCCGCTACGGTAATTGCCTTAAAATCCCCTCCGTCTATCAGGTCTTTTACTGTCATATACTTCCTCCTTTGTGGGTTTTGTTATACAATGTATTGAAAAATTTGTACAAAAACGCAGGGACGCTTTCGCTTGGACGCGCTGGTTGCGTTACTAAGGCGCCAAAAGACGCCGCCTAAGTAACGACTGCGCTTTAAACCCTGCTTATTTTTGTACAGTTTTTTCAATACATTAATATTAAATACGCAGGTATAAACGTCAATGCGCAGTCAAATCATGGAGCTTTTCCCGCAAAGTAAATATGCACTCTTCGGGCTGCATGGTGCCAAGCACAACCTCCTGCGCAAAGGCCATACAATCCGGCGCACCGCAGGAAGCGCAGTCAAGCTTTGGCAAGGTCTCGTAGAATTCGTCCCGCATTTTCATCTTTTCCATGGCTTTGGAAAAATCGGGGTCTAAAGGCATTGCCGGGACTTCCTCTATGGATTTTTCCATCATTGCGTCTATATGTGAAAAGTCTCTTTCTTCCAGTTCTTTTACGGTTTTGCAAAAGACGTTTTCCCGCATAACTTTGCTCATGCGGGCGCCGGCGTTAAAGGGATTTTCCACAGCCATGGAGCCTCCGACGCAGCCTTCGATACAGGCGTTTATTTCAAGGAAATCCAGCTTTTCGATATTGCCGTTTTCAACATCGTCCAGAATCTTGAGGACGCTTTCTATGCCGTCTACGGCAAGGGAGTCCGGCAGAGCCAGACAGTCGCTTTCGCCGCCTATATGAGCCCAGGAAAGTCCGGGGGCGCCTCCAGCCATGTAGGTGGCGACCTCTTCTTCGGTGATTTTTCCGACAAAGGGGCGGATTTTCATATACACTTCACTCATGGATACCGTATCCGTGACGGCGGATTTTTTCACGGTCAGAGGATAGTGGACTTCCGTTGATTTGGCGGGGCAGGGGCTTATAAAATATATGCCCGTGTCATTATGACCCATTTCGCCGAAATATTCCCTTGCCATCCGGGCAGCCATCTCCATAGGGGATATAATAGGGAGGATATTGTCTATAAGGGCGGGGTATCTCGCTGCGATAAGCCGCACAGTAACGGGACATGCAGAGGATATCCAGGGACCTCCCGCAGGAGGGTGTTCCTTAATGTATTCGGCGGTGCGGCGGGTTATTTCTTCTGCGCCAAGTGGCACGCAGAATACATCGTCAAAGCCTGCCGTCTTAAGGCCAGTAAGAATTCTGTTCACATCCCTTGTATTGTCAAACTGGCAAAAGAATGAAGGGGGAACCAGCGCTACCTTAAAGGCATAGGAATCCGCAAGTATCTCGTCCAAAGTCCTGGTCTCGGATACCTTTGCGCCGTGGGTGCAAAGATGCATGCACATACCGCAGTCCGTACACAGATCTGTGGATATGTGAGCCTTGCCGTCCCGAACCCGTATGGCCTGGGTGGGACAGCGGCGTACGCAAATCGTGCAGCCTACGCATTTATCTTTTTTTAAACTTACTGAAGTATGTCCCATACTACAACGTAAACTCCATAGATAATGTAGTCCCTACGCCTGCTTCGGATTCTACGGTCATGGAGCTGCTCCATTTTTTGATATTCGGCAGTCCCATCCCGGCTCCGAACCCCAGCTCCCTTGCATCATCCGATGCAGTGGACCATCCCGGCTGCATAGCCTTATCTATGTCCGGGATACCGGGCCCTTGATCTTTCATTATAATAGTAATCTTGTCTTCGTCTATCTCGCAATGGATATTGCCGCCGTTTGCGTGGATTACCATGTTTATCTCGCCTTCGTACATGGCGATGGAGATAGCCCGTATGATCTGCGCCGGCACCCCCAGCTCTTTCATGATTCCTTTGAATTTCGTAGAGGCGCGGCCTGCTCTTTCTGCGTCGTCGGGGGTTACTTCAAAATCAAAAGTCATATTCTATGGACTCCCCTCTTAAGCCTGCCTCGTAGAGCCTTCCGCAGGCTTCAAACATGGAAAAATGCGTACCCAAAAGGATAATTCCCGCAGATTCCGCCAGCTCTATGACCTCCTCCGCCGGCTTTTTCGAGCGGACAAAGACTACGACCTTTGTGTCCACTACCTCGCAGGTGCGGATGGCCTGGGGATTTACAGCCCCGGTAAGCAGCACGTTGTTATCGTGGTTAAAGGCAAGGACGTCGCTCATAAGGTCGCAGCCGCAGCCGCAATCCACGTTGTAGTCAAGGTCCGAGCCGTAATACACCACAGCATCCAGTGTTTCTATGATCTCTTTTGCTTTCATGAATACCCCCGTAAATAGAATGTTAAAAAACTGACAAAATCACCTTCCCTATTTTACACCCGTTGAAATAATAAATAAAGAGGTTTGTAAAAAAATATAAGTGGACAAGGGGTGACACTTGAAAATGAAGAAACTCTGATTTCGAGTGTCTGAATCGGAGGCGGCGGACACTTGAAAATAAAGAAACTCTGATTTCGAGTGTCTGAATCGGAGGTGGCGGACACTTGAAAATGAAGAAACTCTGATTTTGAGTGTCGGAAACCGATGTAGCAGACACTCAAAAACGAAGAACCCCGGATTTTAAGTGCTGCAATGTCCGGGATCGGGGGAGGAGATTTCTGATTTGACGGAATATTATCGTAAATAACGGGCAGTTTATAAAAATTTCAGAATATACTGCTTGACTTTTTCGGGGGGTGTTAAAATTTTAACAGAGAGTGCGTAAATCTTGCGTTTAAATCGCAAATAGACCGCAGATAAAGCGCACTCGGGGAAAAAAGTTTGGCTCGGAGAGGAGGCAGCTATGAAAAAGACTTTGTTTAAGAAATGGATGGCATTAATAATGGCGGTAGCCCTTGTGGCGACCATGCTCCCCATGGAGCAGCTAACCGCCAAGGCAGGCAGCAGTGCGACGATTACCATAGTAAATTCGTCCACGACGACTTCCATAGAGGGTGCAAATACCTCAAGGAATCTGGCTGTCGGGACCGACGGTACCATACATGTGGTGTATCTGGATTCGGATGGCTACAAGGTGCAGTATGTAAAGAGCACGGATAAGGGGGCTACGTTTTCGAGTCCCGTGACTGTGGCAAGCGGATGCTCTTCAGCCGAGGCCGAGGTAGCGGTATCATCAAACGGCAGAGTGTTTGTGGCGTATAAAGGTGATTCGGCATCATATATCGCATATAGCGATAATGGCTCCACTTTCACATCAGTATCATTGGGAACTAATGATGGTTCCATTCATATGGCTACCGACGGCGACCATGTATATGCTATCAATCGATACGGAACAACATTCTGGTACAGCTCCGATAAGGGTGCTACTTACAGCTCTCATACCGGTTGGAGCGGGTACGCATATTCGGATGTAATGGTAGATAAAACCAATCATACCGTATTGGTGCTTAAGGACAATCCTTCTGTTGTATACAGAACCAGCACCGACTACGGCGCAACATTTACGGATGAGGCGGCTATTACCTGCGACGGAACACAGATATCCGTGTATTATTCCACAGCTACCATGGGTAACGGTTATGCGTATATGGCAGGTATGGATAGTAGCATATATAAAATAGATTACACTACGGGAACGGCAACGGCAGCAAATGCGACAGCCAGCTCTGAATCTCAGGGTAGATCCGTAAGCGCAGATACTTTGGGAAATGTAATAGCAGGATATGTAAATGACAGTAAAGTATATTTCCAGCTGAGTACCGACAGCGGCGCATCCTTCGGCGATGCCATAGAAGTAGCGGAGGCTACGGCGGCAAACGCAGCTATCAATCCTTATAACGGCGATGTACTTTTCCTTTATGTGGAAAACGGCGTTCTTAAGCTCTACAGGATAGAGGGTATTATCAGCTACGGCAGCTCATCGACTCTGGTGTCTAATGATGCAGATACGGAAATATCCGGTATTGAAACCACAAACCTTGACGCCTATGCCGAGGCAAGTAATGCCGACGTGAGCCTGACGGTAGAGCCCCTTGGCACGGATACTTCGAATATGACATCCGACAGTCTTTCAGCAGACGAGCTTAAGACTGCGGTATCCGCTCTTCAGACCCAGGTTGCCACAGCCTATAACGGTGTGCCCGCATCGGATCAAAAGACGGAATATCTGGATATCGAGCTTAAGGCATCCGTAGACGGCGGAGCGTATAATAACGTTTCCGATACCGGATACGTCCTTGAAATCGCTGTAAAATACGATATGACCGGGAAGTATTGCCCCATGATTATGCGTTATCATAACGGCTCTGTAAGCCGGTTTACGAAGCTGACATCCCGTTCTTCATCGGATTATACTGACGGCACATTCTATGTAGACGGTACCGGCGAGGACGCTACGATATATATTTATAGCAAGCTGTTTTCACTTTATTCCATAAGCTATACCACAAGCCAGTATTGGACGGTTACTTTTGATGATGACAACGGCAATACCTCAACCACCATGGTGAAGGACGGAACAGCCGTAGCGGCTCCCACAGAGCCCACTCGCAGCGGCTATACCTTTGACGGCTGGTATAACGGCGATACCGCATGGGATTTCGCTGCGGCTGTCACATCAGACCTTACTCTTAAAGCAAAGTGGACATATAACAAGACATACGTGGCAAGTCTCTGGACAAGCAAGCAGACTGCAAATACCATTACGCTTAAATGGAAGAAGATAAGCGATGCCGACGGCTATATTATTTATCAGGCACGGTGCGGCAAAACGATGACAAAGGTAAAGACCATAACCAAATCATCGAAGACTACATGGACAGCAAAGAACTTAAAGAAGGGTAAGAGCTATAAGTTCCGTCTGGTTGCATATAAGCTTGTTGACGGAAAGAAGGTTACCCTTGTAAAGTCAAATACCGTGCATACACCTACATTAAACAGCAAGACCGGCGGAGCAACGGGCGTAAAGGTAAATAAGAAATCCGTCAGCCTGAGCGTGGGAAATACAGCAAAGCTCAAAGCTTCTGAGATCAAAGGTACAAAGACTATCTTAAAGCACAGAAAGATCTGGTATGCATCTTCTGACAAGAATGTTGCTACGGTAGGTCTTAAGACCGGCAAGATCACCGCTGTAGGCACAGGAACCTGCAAGATTTATGTATATGCGCAGAACGGACTTTACAAGACTGTGAAGGTCACCGTAAAGTAGACTGAAATCAGCAGCATCAGCAGAAAATTTATAATATAAGAAAAAACACTTTTTTAAAATCACATTCTATGGTAAAATGTCATGGAATGTGATTTTTATTTATAGAATTCACAAGGAGAGAGTATGTCGGATTTCTGGACTAACAGAAAAAAACAGGAAGAAGAACCGGTCATAGAAGAGCCGCCAAAGAAGCCTATTGCTTTTTTGTCCAATGCGGACGGCTTTATGACGGACGCTATCATCAGTACTCTTGAAGAGGATAATTTTGATGTAACCAGCTTAAAGCCCAAGCTTTTGGAGGTTGAGGCGAACGAGATTACTGCATCTACGTATTTGCTTTATCTGGATGTGGAGTCCGGGAGCGGCTTTAACAACGCTATCCACTATTTGCGTGAGCGCTGTATCGAAAACCCGGGGCAGTATCTTATTTATCTTATCGGGACTCCTGCAGAGATTGACTGGGCAAAGGATATATTGTCCGGGGAGTTTGTGACGGGCGAATTTATCCGTCCGTTCAATGTAAAGGATGTTATAGAGCGGCTTAATTCAGATATTTTTAAGACCAGGTATGTGGTTAAGAAAAAACATATCCTGGTTATAGATGACGATCCTTCATATCTTTCCATGCTGAATAAATGCCTGTCCAAAAAATACAGGATATTCCAGGCGGATTCGGGGATGAACGGTATATCTCTTCTGGCGAGGCAGCATATCGATCTGATATTGCTCGATTATCAGATGCCTGTTATAAGCGGGGCGAAGGTGGCAGAGATGCTGCGCTCCGAGACTGCGACAAAGAATATCCCCATCATGTTCCTTACGGCAAAAGCGGACAAGGGGCATGTCATGACGGTGCGCAGGTTCAAGCCGGAGAAATATCTCCTTAAGAACCTGTCCGGGGAACAGATACTTGCCCAGATAGACGAATATTTTATGAAACATCCTAATATAACGGCTGAAAATGATTAGGTTACTGCCATGCGGGATCGAGTGGTTTACATAACGCATGGTGGTATTTTTGTGCTTAAAAATAAGGAAAGAAGGTATTGATTTCAATGGCAAATTTTGTGGAACAGTTTACAAATATCCTTAAGGCAATGGACGATTTTGTCTGGGGACCTGTTATGTGCGTGCTTCTTGTGGGCACGGGTATTTTCATTACATTTAAATGCGGCTTTCTTACATGGAGGAATCTTCCCCATGCCCTTTACAGCACCTTAAGCAGTGATTCCCGCAAGAGCCACAGAGGAGAGGGAGATGTATCCCCTTTTGCGGCGCTTATGACGGCGCTTGCCGCTACAATAGGCACGGGAAATATAGTAGGCGTAGCTACGGCTATGGTATCCGGAGGACCGGGTGCTTTGGTATGGATGGAAATCTGTGCTGTATTTGGTCTTTCCACCAAATTCTCCGAATGCATGCTGGCCATCAAATATCGTGAGGTGAATGACAACGGCGAGATGTCCGGAGGACCCATGTACACCATGAAAAAGGGTCTGAAAAACAAGAAATTCGGCGCCGTAATGGGGTGGCTTTTTGCTTTGTTTGCCGTTATAGCATCTTTTGGAATCGGCAATATGACTCAGGCGAATTCTATTTCCGACGCTCTTAATTCATCATTCAATATTCCCGTAACCGCTATCGGTATCGTTCTTACAATAGTTTCTCTTGTTATCATTGTGGGAGGTATCAAGTCCATATCAAAAATTTCTTCTGTCGTTGTACCTTTTATGGCTATATTTTACGTAATCGGCGGAATAATTGTTATTATTATGAACAGGGCAAATCTGGGAGATGGAATTGTTATGATATTTAAGATGGCATTCTCCCCCCAGGCTATAGGAGGCGGGCTTGCGGGTACTATTACCGCATCTATGATGAACGCCGTACGGTACGGCTTTGCGAGGGGATGCTTTTCTAATGAAGCCGGAATGGGATCGGCCGCCATCACGGCAGCATCTGCGACTACCGACGACCCCGTGCGCCAGGGCTACATCAATATGACCGGTACATTCTGGGATACTATCGTTGTCTGCACCATTACCGGTCTTGTGATTGCAAGCTCCGGAGTCCTTGGCATCACCGATTCTTCGGGAGCTTATGTAAAGGGAGCGGCTCTTACCATGGCGGCGTTTGAGACCGTCTGGGGAAAGGGCGGTATGTTTTTTATAAGCATTGCCATAACCCTTTTCGCATTTTCGACTATATTGGGCTGGGAATATCATGGGGAAAAAGCCTTTGAATATCTTGCGGGCAGCTCTCAATACAATATGATATACAGGATTGCATTTTCAATGGTTGTATATATAGGCGCCGTGACGACTCTGGATATCGCCTGGACGTTTTCGGATATTGCAAACGCCCTTATGGCTGTCCCGAACCTTATATGCATTATCCTTATGAGCGGGGAAATAAAGCAGGAAATGTACAGATTCCAGCCTACGCTAAAGCAGGAATTCAGGGAGCGGAACGCCGCACACCTTGCGGCTCTTAAGGGAAAGAAAGGAGACTGATCATGACAGATGAAGTAAGGACTCTTAAGGAATGGGTAGACGGCTCTGACAATATCGTGTTTTTCGGCGGTGCCGGAGTATCCACGGAAAGCGGTATACCGGACTTTCGCAGCGTAGACGGGCTGTACAACCAAAAGTACGACTATCCTCCCGAAACCATGTTAAGTCACACATTCTATGTGCGTCACAAAGAGGAATTCTGGAAATTCTATCATGACAAGCTTATTATAAAAGACGTAGAGCCCAATGTGACTCATAATGTCCTTGCGAAGCTTGAGGAAATGGGAAAACTAAAGGCGATAGTCACACAGAATATAGACGGTCTCCATCAGCGTGCAGGCAGCAAGACCGTATGGGAGCTTCACGGAAGCACGCTTCGCAATTATTGTGAAAAATGCGGGAAATCCTTTGATATAGACTATATCGCGGCGGCGGACAATGTGCCCAAGTGCGATGAATGCGGAGGCGATATAAAGCCTGATGTAGTGCTTTATGAAGAAGGGCTTGATTCCGATGTGATGTCCGGAGCCATCAAAGCCATAGCCGAGGCGGATGTGCTTATAATCGGAGGAACGTCCCTTGTGGTATACCCTGCGGCTGGTCTTATAGATTACTACCGCGGCAACAAGCTCGTCCTTGTAAATAAGACAGCCACCGCCCAGGATTCACGCGCAGACCTTGTGATACATGATTCGCTGGGGGCTGTGTTTGGGGAATTGTTGTAAAGGTATCCTCCCCGTTTTACATAAAAAAACAGCCCCCGGCAATATGTC
>CAJOQM010000076.1 GCA_905236845.1 uncultured Lachnospiraceae bacterium
CACTCCTACGACTAGACTCAAGCTACGCCTGCGGCTTGCTTTCGTCAAGTTCTCTGGATGGCTTGGTGGCATCCCACCTGCCCGCATTAGTATAGTCCCATTTAATCAGCGTTTCCTTAGATGAATTGCTTTCATGCGGCGTAGAGGCGATGCCAAAATTCCACATTTGCTTCTTAAAAAGGGCACTAAATCGAAACATTTAAAACACAATTCTGACACATTAAAAATCTAAACTATAGCCATCGTAGGACATCGAAGGATGTTTATAATGATTATCGAGAGGAGATGTTATTATGTACTATGAATACAATGGCTATAATGATTACAACGGCCAGAATGATAATTACAATTCAACCGGAAACACTTCACCGGACAAAGACCCGAAAGAAAAAAAGAAGGGCACCTTCGGTAAATTTCTGGGAAAGGCAGTATCCGCAGGACTTGTATTCGGACTTTGCGCATCCCTTATGTTTACCGGTGCAAATTCCCTGCTTGGAAATATTACTTCAAGCTCATCTTCGTCAGGCTCCGGTTCTTCGTCAGGTACCAGCACGGCGATTCCCACGGTGACAACGTCTTCGTCGGGAGATGCTTCGGAGGAGGAAGTTACATCTTCCACCGATGTCTCGGATATGGTAGCTGAGGTGATGCCTTCTATCGTGGCTATAAACGTGGTTGTCCAGGAAACAAATATGTTTGGACAGACAGAAGATTACGAAGGAGCCGGAAGCGGCATCATCGTGGCTCAGACGGACGATACTCTTTACATTGTTACGAATAACCATGTAGTAGAAGATACTACATCGGTGGAAGTAGTCTTCATAGATGATACCAGTGTGTCAGCGGAAATAAAAGGAACGGATTCCACCAGCGATCTGGCTGTTTTATCCGTAAATAAATCAGACCTTTCAGAAGATACTTTAGGACAGATCAGCATTGCCGTACTGGGAGATTCGGACAGTGTAGAGGTCGGCGAGAGCTGCTATGTAGTAGGTAATGCTTTGGGATATGGTCAGTCCGTAACAGCCGGCATCATAAGCGCCGTAAACAGAGAGATTTCCACGGATGAAGGCACCAACACCGTAATCCAGACCGATGCAGCCATAAACGGCGGAAACTCGGGCGGAGCTCTCCTTAATGCAGACGGCGAGGTCATAGGTATAAGCGAAGCAAAATATGTATCCACAGAGGTTGAGGGTATGTGCTATGCCATCCCCATCTCAACGGCCATCCCCATCATAAATGAGCTTATTGAGCGCGAAGCCGTATCCGAGGAGGATCAGGCATATCTGGGAGTCGCAGGAATGGATGTATCATCCGATGTGGCAGCTATGTATAATATGCCCGAAGGAATCTATGTATCTCAGGTATTTTCCGGATCGTCAGCAGAGTCTGCAGGTATCCAGGTAGGTGACATAATTACAAGCTTTGACGGCACGACCATGACGTCCATGGAACAGCTTCAGGAGCTTATGCAGTATTACGCAGCGGGCACTACCGTTGAGGTCGTACTCCAAAGAGCCGATATTTCAGGTTCCTATGAGGAAGTTACACTTTCTGTTACATTAGGCTCCAAAAACTGATTTACCTGTATTTCATTCCCCTGTATGCAAAGGCGTACAGGGGATTTTTTAAGCGACTGGCATCCCACCTGCCCGCATTAGAAACTCAGTTAATCATTTAATCAGCGTTTCCTTATAAAAAACTTGCATTTTATAAATGTTTGTAGTAGTATATGTCCATGGAGCCTGTGAGTGAAAAGGAAGTTCCTTCCGTATATAAAAGGACGGAGGATTTCGTGAGTCGTCATATTATGGACAGCTATGTGCTGGTTCCCGTAGGAAAGATGGCTTCGAAGATAAACGGAATGATCACTCTCGACGATGTTGCATCGGAACTCTGGAATCTTTTTATGAAAGGGGAGCAGAGTGATGATGATTTGGTATCGTATATCATGAATGAATATAGTATAGATGAGGCATCGGCAAGGCTCGATGTAAATGAGTTTCTGTCGGAGGCGGTTCGAAACGGATCGCTGGCAAAGTCGGCAGACAATTAATTTTTCAGGAGGAAATTATTATGAAAGAGTATAAGAAACCCGAAATGACATCGGTTGAATTCAAGGCAAATGAATCGGTTGCAGCATGCGAAGTTACTACTACTTCCGATTACGAAGAGCAGACAGTTAGTTGCTATATAGATGGATCCGAGACCGTATTTACATCCGGAAACTGCGGAAAGGACGCTGCGACTTCCGGCTATCTTGTAGATTACGGCGGAACGACATATTTCGTTTGGTACAACGGTCAGAGGAGCGGCAGACCTACTGCAAAGCAGACAGAGCTTCTTAATACGCTGGTTAAGAAGACCGGTAATACTACAGGTTCCGGCTGGCATGCAGGTGTTGCTACAGCCACACTAATATCTGCGCTTAACAACAGCTGACAAATGAAAGAAAAGTTTTATGTAGGTTCACTGGAGGTCGTCATGGTATATCCTGACGGCCTCCGGTTGTTAGAGTGGGAAGAAAAATTTAAAGCCCCCGTGCTGCCGGTTACAAAAAGCGTAACGGTTGAATTCGTTATGGATGAAAATATTCCCGGATATCCTGATGGCGAAGAGATATTTCCTTTGCAAAACGCAGTCCACATAAAGCGCAATGGATGCGATATGAGGTTTTATCTTGCGGAAAATCCAAAGAGGGTCACTGCCTTTAGCGTTTATGACGGGGAGAGGGTGACGGTTCATACGGATGCGGCTCTGGGCGCAGATTTTGCGTTTATGTTCAGACCTTGGCATTATATGCATCTGGAGGATATATTGCTGTTAAATAACGCTCTGATACTTCACAGCGCCAGCATTATATATAAAGGCGGGGCAATAGCCTTTTCGGCGCCTTCCGGCACGGGAAAGACTACCCAGACAAATCTCTGGCACAAATATAGGGAGGGCGTCAAGGATTTAAACGGCGATAAAACCCTGATACAAAAAACGGACAAAGGTTTTCTTGCATGTGGATTTCCCATATTCGGCGGCTCTATGAGATTTGAGCAGGAAGCCGTGCCCCTGCATTCCGTAATCGTTGTGCGCAGAGGGGAAAAGGACGGTATCCGCAGATTGAACGATCTGGAAAAAATCACTGCATTATACAGCGAATCCACTGTATTTTCACTTTATAGAGAAAATGTTGAAAGAGCATTTGATTTTCTTGAGGATTTTATTAAAAGCGTAAATGTGGTAGAATTAACCTGCACGATGAATGAAAGTGCAGTTGATGTTTTGGAGGAAGAACTTTTTGGAACTTTATGATGCCGTTTCAAAAGAAGAAAAGAAGCTAAGAGATAAGGCGGATGCCACAAACACGCCTATAGGCGGCACCTTTGAGCTTACGCCTCTTTGCAATATGGATTGCCGCATGTGCTATGTGCGTCTGTCAAAGGAGCAAAGGGACAATCAGGGCAGGGAGCTTCATGCGGATGAATGGGTTAGGATAGCAAAGGAGGGAGCGGACAAAGGCCTTTTATTTATTCTCCTTACAGGGGGAGAGCCCCTGATTTATCCCGGATTTAAGGAGCTTTACAAAGAGCTTAGAGCCATGGGCATGATCTGCTCGGTAAATACCAACGGAACGCTGATTAATGAAGAATGGGCTGATTTTTTTGCCCGGGAAGGAGTAAGGAGGGTCAATATTACCCTTTACGGCAAAGACGATAAGACTTATGAAAATCTATGCCGGTACGGAAAGGGGTACAGTGCCCTTCGATCCGGGCTTAAACTGTTAAATGAAAACAAGATTCAATTCAGGCTTACTACATCTCTTACTCCCGAAAACATTACAGGGCTTCCCGAATTTTTTAAGATAGCTGAAGAATTTAATGCGCCGTTGGTTCCTGCTTCATACATGTTTCCAACCGTCAGAAGAGAGGACGGGGCCAGGGAAAGCAGGCTTTCTCCCGCGGAAGCGGCAAAGGCTGTGGTGGATTCGTATAATTTAAGATATCCCGATACTGATAAGAGTCAGGCGGCGTTCCAGACCCTTATGATGACGACTCTGCCCTCAAAGAGTACTATAGACGGTTTTCCGTGCCATGCGGGGCATTCGGGATTCTGGGTCGACTGGAAGGGAACAATGCTTCCCTGCGGGATGTTTGATAAGCCGGGCATATCCCTTACAGACCACAGCTTTGGGGAAGGCTGGGATTTTATAGTGGAAAAGACAAGGCAGATGAAGATGTGCGCTGAATGCGCAGACTGCAATCTTTCCAATATCTGCCAGGTATGTCCTGCTTCGTGCCTTGCGGAAAACGGTGATACTTCAAAGAAACCTGAATATGTTTGCGAAATGACCAAAGAGATGGTCGCAATGATGGAAAGAACCTGCGGGCGTTCCGTGGATGAAATGTCCCGTCTTGAAATAATAAAAGAAATCTGATGGATGCCATAAAATTTTTCTGGGAAAAACTTAAAAAAGGTGAATGGGGCGAGATAGCGGCGGACTGGAAATGGATATTATCCTACAGCAGACGCTATATCGTAGCGATTATATTTTATGTGATTTTGGGAGTGCTTTCTACTGTGTTTACGCTGATTTCCGCTGTTGCCTCCCAGAAGCTTATTGACATAGTAACAGGCTATGAGCATGATAAAATCTGGCTTATGGCTCTTATTATGGTGGGGATGGCGGTTTTTTCCCTTATTTTTTCTTCTGTTGTCTCCCGGATTTCCCTGCGTATTTCCATTGATATCCAAAATGAAATCCAGATGGATATATTCAAGAAAATCGAGGATGCGTCCTGGTATGAGCTTTCCCAATATCATAGCGGTGATATCCTGAATCGGTTTTCTTCGGATGTAAATTCCATCGCAACAAACGCAATTACGTGGATTCCGTCACTTATTGTAGCTGTGTTTAATTTCTTTGCCACCTTTGGCGTGATTTATTATTATGATGTTACCATGGCGTGGCTTTCCCTTGCCAGCGCTCCTGTCATGGTGGCAGCTTCAAGTATTCTTATGCGAAGAATGAGGGCGTATTCAAAAAGGCTCCGTGTCCTTAGCTCGGACGTTCTCTCATTTGAGCAGGAGGCCTTTGCCAATATGAGCTCTATCAAGGCTTTCGGTATTACAGATGTCTATGCCGATGCTTTTGGCGTATGGCAGAAGAAATACAAAGAATACAGCATGGATTATAATCTTTTTTCCATTAAGACAAATATTTTCCTTACCCTTATAGCCCTGGCGACTCAGTTTCTGACATACGGCTGGGGCGTGTACAGGCTGTGGGGAGGATATATAACCTACGGCCAGATGACCCTTTTTTTGAGCCAGAGTGCAAGGCTCTCTTCTGCCTTTAATTCCGTGGCGGGAATGCTTCCTACGGCTTTAAACAGCTCTGTTTCCGCACGGCGCGTTATAGAGCTTACGGATATTCCCAGAGAAAAACATCTGAAAGAAGAGTCGGATGCGCTGAAGGATGCGGCTTCGGATGGGATTTCCATTCATATGAACGATGTATTTTTTGAGTATGAAAAGGATAAACATGTATATCGGGAGGCGAATTTCGTTGCAAATCCCGGAGAAGTCGTAGGTATAATAGGATCTTCCGGCGGAGGCAAGACTACGTTTATGAGGCTTGCTCTGGGGCTTATACTTCCAAAGGACGGGCGCGGATATATGGAGGACGGGAAGGGGAATCAGGTTGACATAAATTCCGATACCAGACAGTTTATAGCCTATGTCCCCCAGGGAAATACCATTATGAGCGGATCTGTTGCGGAAAATGTAAGGATGGTGGAAAGGGAGGCATCTGATGAGGCAGTGATAGATGCGCTCAAAGACGCCTGTGCATGGGAGTTTGTAAAGGAGCTTCCCGAAGGGATAGAAAGCAGCCTGTTTGAGCATGGCGGCGGTATATCCGAAGGACAGGCGCAGCGTATAGCCATTGCTAGAGCGGTAGCCCGTAAAGCGCCGGTGCTTCTTCTTGATGAAGCTACAAGCGCTCTTGATGTGGAAACGGAAAGAAATGTGCTGAACAATATTATCCGCCGCGATCCGAAGCGTACAATTATAGTCGCAACCCACAGACCCAGCGTTCTTTCTATGTGCGACAGAATATACAGGATAAGGGAAGAGAAGCTTGTAATAGCAGATGACGATGAACTTAAATCCATATACGGGGAGTACGGACAGGTATGAGGGATGTGAAGACGGTAAGCCTTGAGGAGCTTGCGCAAAACGCCCGGGATTCTCTGGCTAAAGGTGAAAATATAACCGTGATTATAACCGGTTGGAGCATGGCGCCCACTCTATATCCCCACAGGGATAAGGTGGTCATCTGCCCTGTGGATCAAGATAAGCTTAAGGCCGGAGATATCGTTATGTTTCTTCGGGATGACCTGCGACCTGTTATTCACAGGATAATCAATATAAAAGGTGATATCCTTACCATGAACGGGGATGCCCAAAGCTGGACAGAAAAAATCCCTGTGCAGGCTGTGTTAGGCAGGGCGGAATATATTTACCGCAAAGGCAAAACGATATCCTGCGACGGTACGGGATTTCGATTGCATTACAGGCTGTGGGGGCTTACCAGACCTGTGCGGAAAGCATTGGTTGAGCTACGGCGCAAGATAAGAAGCGCCCGAAACG
>CAJOQM010000077.1 GCA_905236845.1 uncultured Lachnospiraceae bacterium
TCCACTGCTCCCGGAAAGGCCTCCATCAAAGCTTCTGCGACGAAGGTGAAGGTGGGCGCAAAGACCACGATAAAGTTGACATCAAACTCCGGCACTAAGCTAACTGTTAAGGCTGCGAACAAGCTGGCGAAGGCTGCGGTGAAGTCAAAGAGCGTGAAGCTTAAATCCGGCAAGAAGGGTAAGCTTATCTTTATGAAGAATGCGAAGAAGGGCACATACAAATTCAAGGTGACTTCGGCAGCCGGCGGTGGTTTCCTAAAGACTGCTAAGACCATCACAATTAAAGTCAAATAAAGTATTTGTTCAGCTCCCGGGAGGCGTTGCTTCTCGGGAGCCTATTTATGCGCCCGGCATCCGTGCACGAGCCCATCAAAAAGTGCTGATTTTCGTGCAAGGCCAAGCAGCATCCGTGCACGACCACAGCAAAAAGTGCTGATTTTCGTGCAAGGTCCGGCTGCATTCATGCACGACCACAGCGAAAAGTGCCGATATTCGTGTACGTTGCCGGGTGTATCATACACGAGCACAGCAAAAAGTGCTGATTTTCGTGTATGCGCCCTTGGTTACCCGACACGCCAAATCGTTAAAACCCCAAATCGGCGTGTCGACCGAGTCGAAATCTGACACGCCAAATCAGCAAAACCCCAAATCGGCGTGTCGACCGAGCCGAAATGTGACACGCCAAATCGCCAAAACTCGAAATCTAAGTGTCGCCGCAAGCTGATTCCGACACTACAAACAGCCAAAACTCGAATTTGTAGTGTCGTCGCAAGCTGATTCCGACACTTAAAACAGCCAAAACCCGAAATCGTAGTGTCGTCGCAAGCTGATTCCGACACTACAAATCGGCAAAATCGTAAATCGTAGTGTCGACCGAGCGGAAACCCGACACGCGAAATCCGGATTCTAGCCAAACGGCGTGTCAATCACGGCAGAATCCGACACGTGAAATCACGAAAAATTCGAATCGGCGTGTCTGGCACAGCAGGAATCCGTCACAACTCACCGCAACGCCCGCAAAGGCGTCTTGTAAAAAGACACATAAAGGTAGCCCAAATGACCGTGAAAAATATTATTCCATAATATTGTAATATTCTATGGAAAAATACCGCGATTTGTAGTAAAATGAAACTTGCGCATTGTCGCAAGATTAACAAATACTTCCAGCGAATGCGGAACAAGGAGGATATGTAATGTCTACAGTATCAAATTTCAAGAGAAGCGAGATAGGGCCGGGAAAGGTTGGCTTTGCAAAAACAAGGGCGATTATTGAAGCTCCCTTTTACGGAAATAATGTTGTAAAGATCAACACTCTCAAGGAAGCATACAAACTTGCTGTAGCTTCTCCGGGCACTATCGTTACGGATCTTCCCGTGTACAGGGGAGAGGATTTCGGACTTGAGCCGGATGCAAAGGTGTTGCTTTTTAATGACGGCTCTATTACAGGCCGCTATGCCGCAGGCCGCAGGATTTCCGGTCAGCCCGGGGTAAATACCGCAGAGCTCGACAAGATTGTTATGGATGCAATCTATGACACCAGGTACAAGAAAATGTATCACGCCACATGCTGCATCGGTCTTGATGAGGAGTTTACCGTAAAGGCGCATCTGCTTATTCCCGAAGGCGAAGAGAATCTTCTTTATAACTGGATGCTGAACTTCCAGTATTTCAACGAATATTATGTAAACATGTACAAGGAATCCAAGGTTTATTCCAATGAGCCGGATATTTATATTTTCTCCGATCCCCAGTGGAAGGGCACAGACAGGACAGACCTTTGCGACCCGAACTGCCTGGCGTATTTTAATACCGAGACAAACTGCGCAGCTCTCCTTGGCATGCGCTATTTCGGCGAGCATAAGAAAGGCACCCTTACCATCGCCTGGGCTATAGCAAACAGAAACGGTTATGCATCCTGCCACGGTGGTCAGAAGGAATACACTCTTGACGACGGCTCAAAGTACGTAGCCGCTGTATTCGGACTTTCGGGATCCGGCAAGTCTACGCTTACTCATGCAAAGCATGACGGAAAATATCCTTCCATAAAGGTCCTGCACGACGATGCTTTTGTTATAAATTCAGACACCTGCTCATCAGTAGCTCTGGAGCCTACTTATTTTGACAAGACTGCGGACTATCCCTGCGACAGCCCGGACAACAAATATCTGCTTACGCTTCAGAACGTATCTGCGACCCTTGATGATGAGGGCAAGATTGTACCCGTTACTGAGGATGTGCGTAACGGCAACGGCCGCGCTATTAAGTCAAAGCTCTGGAGCCCGAACCGTGTGGACAAGATAGACGCTCCCGTAAACGCCATATTCTGGATAATGAAAGATCCCACGATCCCTCCTGTTGTAAAGCTTAAGGGAGCTTCTCTTGCAGCTGTAATGGGTGCGACCCTTGCTACGAAGCGCTCGAGCGCAGAGCGCCTTAAGGAAGGCGTAGATCCTAACGCCCTTGTGGTTGAGCCTTATGCAAACCCCTTCCGCACATATCCTTTGAAGAACGACTACGAGAAGTTCAAGAAGCTCGTTGCGGAAAAGAACGTAGATTGCTATATCATAAATACAGGGGATTTCATGGGCAAGAAGATACCCAAGGAAGTTACCATAGGCATCCTTGAGTCTATCGTTGAAGGCAAGGCGCAGTTTAAGCAGTGGGGAAAATTCTCCGATATCGAAGTATGCGACATAGACGGATTTATCGCCGATTTCAACGATGCCGAATATGTAAAGACCATGTCTGCCCGCATGAATGACAGGGTGGAATATGTAAAATCTCTTAAGGAAGAGACCGGCGGATACAACGCTTTGCCCGATGATGCTCTTGAAGCTATTCAGAAGGTTGTTGACGAGCTGGCTTAAGGGTATTATAATATTTTTAACCCAAATGTGCGTATTGTTCCGGTGTTTTTGAACCTACAATTACTTTAAACGGGATTCCTATATCGCCTCATTGATGTCAGGCCTCCGTGAGAGTGGAAGGCAGAGAGAAGGGCTGCGGATGCCCACCTAGCGTAGCTAGGAGTCAAAAAGCCGGGCGCTGTTTGGGTTTTTGTGTGTGTATGGACAATATGGATAACAGTTTTTCATTGAAAACCATATTTAAGGATTATGTAAGGGGAACGGTAAAGCTGGTGCAGGAGCGGCAGCTTTTCCTCTATGCTGCTCAATCCTCATTTTTCATATTGACATCCTTTGTGCCTTTTATGATATTGGTGGTTTCCATAGGAAAGCTCCTGGGGCTTGATATAAATACGTTTATTTCCGTTGTGGAAAATGCTGCGCCGGATTTTTTGGGGTCTGCGATATCCGCTCTGGCGGACGACCTTTACGACAGCTCCGGCACTATCATTTCCCTTGCGGCAATATCTATTATCTGGTCTTCGGCAAAAGCTGTCCAGGGCATTGCCTACGGGCTTAACAACCTTATGGGAATAGAGGAAAAGCGCAATTATTTTGTGCTTCGATACAGAGCCATACTCTACACTTTGATCTTTATATTTTTATTGTCCTGCGCTGTGCTTTTTACGGTGTATGGCCATAATATAAGAGATATCCTGGTTATATATTTCAACGTTGAAAGAACGCCGTTTTTGCTAAGCGTTCTTTTGATGTTTCGATATTTGATAACCTTTGTTCTTTTGGCTTTTTTCTTTACGGTGCTTTATTCATATATTCCCGGACGGGGAGAGAGCTTCAGGAGCAGGATTTTTACGGGGATTATCTGTGCCATAGCATGGAGCGTATTTACATTTTTGCTTGCTCTTTATGTAAAGCTTTTTAAGGCATTTACCCTGTACGGAAGTATGTTTATGATACTTTTGTGGCTCCTTTGGCTTTATATATGCATGTCTATATTTTTTGTATGCGGTATGTGCTATCCCATGGTAAATTATCTATTTGCCTGTTTGGGGATAAAGCTTAAGGGGGGATATTGCAAGGATGTTCCCATGCCGGAGCATACAAAGGAAGTCTCGGGGCTTGGGATGAAGCTTCGCAATGAGGCAAAAAAGAAAAGTAAGAAGAGCAAAATGAAAAGGCTGGGGAAGGATTTCCTGCAAGCGACAGCAGAGCCCGCAAGAAATATTTCAAGAGCCGCAAAAAAGATAAGCAATAAACAGCGCCGGACGGCGAATAAGAAATAAAGGAGATAAGGTGATGAAAGAAAGACTTGAGGCAATAAAAGAGCAAACCCTCAAAGCCATCGAGGGGTCGAAAACCCTTGAAGAGCTGAACGACATAAGGGTTTCTGTTCTTGGCAAGAAAGGGTCTGTTACGGAAGTCCTTAAGGGAATGAAAGACCTTTCCTCAGAGGAAAGGCCCAAGGTAGGTCAGTTTGTAAACGAGACAAGAGCAAAGCTTGAAGAGGCTTTATCCGGGCGAAAAACCGATATAGAAAGGAATCTTAGGGAAAAGCGCCTCGCAAAGGAGATAATAGACGTTACCCTTCCGGCAAAGAAGGTTAAAGCCGGTCATCCCCATCCGAATTCCATAGCTCTTAAGGAAGTGGAGAGGATCTTTATCGGCATGGGCTATGAAGTTGCGGAAGGACCCGAGGTTGAATATGATTATTATAACTTCGAAGCTCTTAATATCCCCGCAAACCATCCCGCAAAGGACGAGCAGGATACTTTTTATATAAATAACGACATTCTTTTGCGCACTCAGACTTCCTCCGTGCAGATACACGTTATGGAAGGCGGTCATGTGCCCATAAGGATGATAGCTCCCGGAAGGGTCTTTCGTTCAGACGAAGTAGATGCCACCCATTCTCCCTGTTTCCACCAGATAGAGGGGCTTGTGGTAGATAAGGGTATTACCATGTCCGACCTAAAGGGCACACTTACGGCGTTTGCAAAGGAAATGTTCGGCGAGGATATAAAGACAAAATTCCGTCCCCATCATTTCCCCTTTACGGAGCCTTCTGCGGAAATGGACGTATCCTGCTTTAAGTGCGGCGGCAAGGGCTGCAGGTTCTGCAAAGGCGAAGGCTGGATTGAGATCTTGGGATGCGGCATGGTTCATCCCCATGTCTTTGAGATGTGCGGCATCGACCCGGATGAATACACCGGATTTGCCTTTGGCGTGGGTCTTGAAAGAATAGCTCTTCTTAAATACGAGATAGACGATATGAGGCTGCTTTACGAAAACGACGTAAGGTTCTTGAGCCAGTTTTGAAAGGAGTAAACAAAGATGAAAACTTCATCATCATGGATAAAAGCTTATGTTCCCGACCTTGATGTGAGCGCAAAAGAATATGCCGATGCCATGACCATGTCTGGCACAAAGGTTGAAACTACAGAGATTTTTGACGAAACTCTCGAAAATATCGTTATCGGAAAGATATTAAAAATCGACAAGCATCCCGATGCGGATAAGCTTGTTATATGCAAGGTAGATGTGGGAGACGAAGAGCTCCAGATAGTTACCGGCGCACAGAATGTCTTTGAGGGAGCCGTGGTTCCCGTGGTAAAAGTCGGCGGAAGAGTCGCCGGCAATCACCATGACGGCAAGATTGAAGGCGGCATGAAGATAAAGAAGGGCAAGCTTCGGGGCGTTGAGTCCTTCGGTATGATGTGCTCTATAGGGGAGTTGGGCTCGGATTCCAATATGTTCCCCGATGCCGATGAAGACGGTATATATATCCTGCCCGAAGATGCAAAGGTGGGAGAGGATGCGGTAGAATACCTGGGTCTTCATGATTATGTGACAGAATACGAGATTACCTCAAACCGTGTGGACTGCTATTCCGTAATCGGTATTGCAAGAGAAGCTGCGGCTACATTTAGAAAGCCTTTCTGCCCTCCTGCTATCATTAAGACAGGAAACGATGAAAAAGCATCGGATTATATTGAAGTAGATGTGCAGGACAGTGAGCTTTGCCCCCGTTTTACCGCCCGTGTTGTGAAGAATATAAAGATAGCTCCTTCACCTGCATGGATGCAGCAGCGTCTTCGCTCCGTAGGGATTCGCCCCATAAATAATCTGGTTGACATAACTAATTACGTTATGGAAGAATACGGTCAGCCCATGCATGCATATGACTGGGATACCGTTGCGGGACACAAGATCATCGTAAAGCGGGCAAATGACAATGAAAAGTTTGTAACACTTGACGGCAAGGAAAGAGAGCTTGACCATGATATGCTTATGATCTGCGACGGGGAAAAGCCCATCGGTATCGCAGGTATCATGGGCGGCGAGAATTCCATGATTACCGACGACGTAAAGACCGTGCTTTTCGAAGCGGCATGCTTTGACGGGACGAATGTGCGGCTTTCTTCAAAGCGTCTTGGCATGCGCACCGATGCCTCCGGCAAATTCGAAAAGGGTCTTGACCCGAATACTGCCATAGTCGCTGTAAACAGAGCCTGCGAGCTTGTGGAAGCTCTGGGCGCCGGCGAAGTCGTAGGCGGGGTGGTAGACGTATATCCCGTAAAGAAAGAGGGACTTACTATACCCTTTGAGCCGGATAAATATAATGAGCTTCTGGGCACGGATATTTCCGCAGATCAGATGATTAAATATTTTGAGGCGGTTGACCTTAAATATGACAAGGATAAAAACGAAATCTTCGTTCCTTCCTGGAGGCAGGATGTTAAATGCATGAATGACCTTGCAGAGGAAGTGGCAAGGTTCTACGGATATGACAAGATTCCCGAGACTCTTCCCGGAGGTGCGGGAGAAGGCCGTCTTTCAAGGAAGCTTCGCATAGAGGAGATAGCTTCCGATACTGCAGAGAGCTTTGGATTTTCCCATTGCATGTGCTACAGCTTTGAAAGCCCCAAGGTATTTGACAGGCTCCTTCTTCCCGAGGATGCGGCTGAAAGAAAGACTGTAGAGATATCAAATCCTTTAGGCGAGGATTTTTCCATAATGAGGACCATACCCCTTAACGGTATGCTGACATCTCTTGCAAATAACTATAATCACAGGAACAAAGAAGCCTATCTGTACGAGATAGCAAATATCTATCTGCCAAAGGCGCTTCCTTTGACAGAGCTTCCCGACGAGCGTACCCAGCTTACTTTGGGTATGTACGGAGGCGAGGATTTCTTTTATATGAAGGCCGTAGCTGAGCGTTTCTTTGAAAAGATCGGCATAAAGAACGGCATTACATACGATCCTTCATGCGAGCGCCCCTATCTGCATCCCGGAAGGAAAGCAAATATCCTTATAAACGGCGAGCTTGCAGGATATATCGGCGAGGTGCATCCCGAGGTCCTTGATACATATGAGATAGGAGAGAGGGCTGTTATTTGCGTTATCGACCTTCCTGTTATCGTAGATAAGGCTTCATTTGACAGGAAATATACCGCCTTTGCGAAGTTCCCCAGCGTTCTTCGGGATATTTCCCTGGTGGTTCCTGCGGCTGTTTTAAACGGCGGTATCGAGGAAATCATTGTCAAAAAGGGCGGCAAATATCTTGAAAACGTAGAGCTTTTTGATATCTACGAAGGCGAGCAGATAAAGGAAGGCTATAAATCCATGGCTTATACCTTGTCTTTCCGCGCTTCCGACAGGACTCTTGAGGATGCCGACGTATCGCCTCTTATGGATAAGATAATAGAGGGCTTAAAGACCCTTGGAATAGAGCTTCGGAGCTGATATGAAGCTTTCGGATTTTGATTATTATCTTCCCGAAGAGCTCATAGCCCAGGATCCCTTGGAAAAGCGGGATTCATCACGGCTTATGTGTGTGGAAAGGGTATGGAATGTCGGGGATGCGACCGGCTCGGTTGACGTTCCGGGCTTTGGTGATTCGACCGGCTCGACTCGTGTTCCGGGCTCGGTTGACATAACGCATCGCACCTTCAGCGACCTCCCCGGTCTTTTAAAGCCCGGGGATTGTCTTGTAATGAATGATACAAAAGTCATTCCCGCCCGCCTTTACGGTCAGAAAAAGGATACGGGAGCAGCGGTTGAGATATTGCTCCTAAAGCGTATCACAGATACCCGCTGGGAATGCATAGTCCGTCCGGGGAAAAAGCTCCGCCCGGGAGCCGAGGTTTCTTTTGGGAGCGGAGAGCTTACGGGAGTCATAGATTCCGTAAAGGACGATGGCAACAGGATTATAGAATTCTCATATGAGGGCATCTTTGAAGAAATCCTGGACAGGCTTGGCATTATGCCCCTTCCTCCGTATATTAAGCATGAGCTTAAGGACAGGGACAGATATCAGACAGTATATGCCAAATACGAAGGCTCCGCTGCGGCGCCTACCGCAGGGCTCCATTTTACCAATGAGCTTCTTGATGAGATAGCCGCTATGGGCGTAGATATAGCAAAGGTAACTCTCCATGTAGGTCTTGGGACATTTCGCCCCGTAAAGGAAGAAAACGTCCTTAACCACAAGATGCATTCGGAGCATTACAGCATTTCAAAAGAGGCTGCGGATAAGATTAACGCAGCTAAAGACGAAGGCAGACGGATTATCTGCGTAGGGACTACGAGCGTGCGCACCATAGAATCTGCGGCATCTGATGATGGACATTTAGAGCCGGGAAGCGGTGATACCGAGATTTTTATCTATCCCGGATACAAATTTAAGATTGTGGATGGGTTGATTACAAATTTCCATTTGCCAAAGTCTACCCTTATTATGCTTGTTTCTGCTCTTGCGGGGCGCGAAAATGTTTTACAAGCCTATGAAGAAGCCGTCAATGAGCGCTACAGATTTTTCTCCTTTGGGGATGCGATGTTTATTTATTAAGCCATGATGTTTTTAAATCCCGACAATTTCACTTGTGATTATTACAAAATAAGCGACAAGCGGTTTAAACAGTCGGTTAAGATTGTATCTTTGGCCGATATTCATTATGCGCAATACGGACCCGACAATGACAGGCTTATCGAAGCAGTCGCCGGGATAGAGCCTGATGTTATCACTATCCCCGGAGATATTTTGTGCGTTAAAAAATATCCCCGTGACCTTGAGATTGAAGATATTATATGGGTTGAAAAGCTTATTGACAGGCTTTCTGATATAGCGCCTGTTCTAATGTCCCTCGGCAATCATGAAAAGCGGCTTAAAGTCTTTCGCAGACATTCTTATGATGAATTCAAAAGCGCAGTAAAATCTGGAGGCGGAAAAATCCTTTCAAACCGCTCCGTGACTTATACGATTAATGGAAATAAGGTAAGGTTTACCGGTGTTGATATAGCAAGGCGCTATTATCGCAAGGGGCGTGCGGCTATTGATATGGATTATTCTTATCTGGAAAAAATATTACCTCCCAAAAAGGAAGGGCGCTTCGAGGTATTGCTTGCCCACAATCCCGCATTTTTCCCGCAATACGCCCGCCGGGGTTCCGAGCTTATCCTTAGCGGCCATACCCATGGGTGTCTTGTCCGCATTCCCGGTATCGGAGGTGTGATTTCCCCGGAATTAAAGCTTTTTCCCAAGTATGATGCAGGGGTTTTCAGGGAAGATAGTTCAACCATGATAGTAAGCCGGGGTCTCGGAACCCATACCTTTAATATCCGGGTGTTTGACCCGCCCCAGATAGTTACGGCGGTAGTTGGGGATTTTGCTTATGAAGTGTGATGTATGCGGAAGGGGCTGCGATTTGTCCGAGGGGCAGAAGGGGTATTGCCGGGGGAGAGTTTGTCGGGACGGGGTGATTGTTCCGGAAAACTATGGCAGATTTACCTCTGTTGCCATAGACCCTATTGAAAAAAAGCCCCTTAATTTCTTTTATCCCGGGACATATGTCTTGTCCGTGGGGAGCTATGGCTGTTCTATGAGGTGCTTTTTCTGCCAGAATCACGAGATATCCCAGGATGACGGCTCAAAGCGCTCATGGCGCTATATAAGCCCAGAAGAATTGACTGCGATGGCTGTAGAGGCCGCAGGCAAAATCGCAAATATCGGCGTAGCCTTTACCTATAATGAACCCACGATTGCATATGAATATATCATTGATACGGCTGCGCTCCTTCATAAAGAGGGGCTTAAATGTGTTGTGGTATCTAACGGGATGGTGACAAAAGATGTTGCTCAAAGGCTGATCCCCCAAGTGGACGCCTTTAACATTGATTTAAAGTCCTTTTCTGCAGATTTTTATAAAAGATGCGGGGGAGATATCGAAGTAGTAAAGGAATTTATCGCCCTTGCGGCAGCAAAGACCCATGTGGAGATAACGACTCTTATTATCCCCGGTGAAAATGACTCTCCTGCGGAGATATCCCATATAGCGGATTTTATCGCAGGAATAGATCCCGATATTCCTCTTCATATCACGAGATTTTACCCAAGGTATCACGCCATGGATATACCCCCTGCGGATTTAGAACTTATAGCCCCTCTTCGCCGTGTGGCGGAAAAGAAGCTTAACCGGGTGGTGTGAAGAGTCCGCATGTAAAGCCCCATAAATAACAGTTTGTGTTTTTTACCAATATATCGTATAATATTTATTCGGGCGAAGCGGGGGAGCTTTGACGCAAGGAGAAACCATGATTTATTCCATGACAGGCTTTGGAAGAGCCGAGGCCGCAGATGAGTTTGGCAAAGTTACTGTAGAGATAAAGAGCGTAAACCACAGGTATTTTGACCTTTCGGTGCGCCTTCCCCGAAGGATGCAGCCCTTTGAAAACGACATCAGGAATTATGTGAAGGAACGTACATCCCGGGGCAAGATAGAAATGCACATATCCTACGAGGATTTGTCCGAGGGAAACAGAAGCCTTAAATGCGATACGCAGCTTGCAAAGGCATACCAGAAAGAGGCCGAGAGATTAAGTGAAGAGCTTGGGCTTATAGACGATATTACCCTTGCCCAGATAATAGGCATGGAGGGGGTACTTTCTATTTCATCGTCGGATGAGATATCCGATGAAATGCAAAAGCTCCTTATGAAGGCTGTAAAAGAAGCCTGTGATGATTATCTCAAGGCAAAGAGCGTAGAGGGCGCAAACCTTAAAAGCGACCTTATGGATAAGCTTAAGGATATGACAGGATATGTAAAGCAGATAGACAAGCTTTATCCAAAGGTGGTTGAGGCCTATAGGAAAAGGCTTTACGCTAAATTATCCGAAGTCCTTAAAGGGACTGCGGTTGATGAATCCCGTATGGCGCAGGAGACCGTGATTTATGCGGACAAGATTTGCGTTGACGAAGAAACTGTCCGGCTTAAGTCTCATATAGATGCCATGAAAAAGACCCTGAAAAAGGACGGCGCCGTGGGCAAGAAGCTTGATTTTATCGCCCAGGAGATGGGGCGGGAATCAAATACGATTCTTTCGAAATCCACAAATGCCGAGCTTGCGGAAGTAGGCATAGAGCTTAAGACCTGCGTTGAAAAAATACGTGAACAGGTTCAGAATATTGAATAATCGCAGTTTGCCTGCAAACTGACATCGGAGGATTTTAATGAATAACAGAGGAATTTTGATATGTATATCCGGCTTTTCCGGAAGCGGCAAGGGTACCGTTGTTAAAAGGCTTCTTGAAAAATATCCCGGAGAATTTGCCCTTTCGATATCGTCTACCACAAGGTCTCCCCGCCCGGGTGAAAAAGACGGGGAGAGTTATTTTTTCCGCTCCCGGGAGAAATTTATAAAGCTTATTGAAGAAGGCGAATTCCTTGAATATGCCGAATATGTAGGGAATTACTACGGCACCGGCAGAAGCTTTGTGGAAGAGAAGCTTTCCCGGGGCATAAACGTCATATTGGAGATAGAGGTTCAGGGAGCTTTGAATGTACGGCAGAAAATGCCCGGAGCAGTGCTTTTGTTTATGGTTCCTCCGTCGGTAGAAGAGCTCGAAAGGCGTCTTCGGGAGCGCAATACCGAAGATGACGCCACTATAAGGTCGCGGCTTGAGCAGGCCCGGGTAGAGGCGGAGTCCATAGACAGATATGACTACCTTATCTTAAACGATGAAATAGACAAATGCGTATCCAGGATACGGTCGGTTGTAGACAGCGTAAAAGTAAGCACCGACGTAATGTCCGAAGAAATAAAGAATATAAAAATCGGATTGGAAGAATATTTAAAGAAAGAAGGAGATTAATTATGCTGCGTCCCTCATACACGGATTTGATGAAAGTAGTAAACAGCGGAGTCGATGAAAACGAGGAGCCTGTAGTAAACAGCAGGTATTCCATCGTTATGGCGACTGCAAAGCGCGCCCGCCAGATTATAGACGGCCACGAGACTTTGGCTGAAGCTTCCTGTGACAAGCCTTTTTCCATTGCCGTAGAAGAGCTCTACGAAGGAGAGGTTCAGATTTTAAGCGGCGAGGAAGACTAGATTTTGAAAATTTATTTCGTTTCCCTTGGATGCGACAAAAACAGAGTCGATTCCGAAAAGATGCTGGGGCTTATGCTCGAAAAGGGATATGAGCTTACGGATGATGAATATGCTGCAGATATAGCCGTGGTTAATACCTGCAGCTTCATTCTTGATGCCAAGGATGAAAGCATCAGCACTATCCTTGAGCTTGCGGATCTTAAAAATGAAGGCTCCCTTAAGAGCCTTATCGTTACGGGATGTCTTGCCCAGCGCTATCACAGCGATATAAAAGAAGAAATCCCCGAAGTCGATGCCGTGCTTGGCACCAATTCCTATGACGATATCATAAATGCCATTGAAAACGCCCCGGGAGACAAAATATACGAATCCGTAAAGGAGCTTAAAGGCTTCCCCGATATTCCCCCAAGGAGCAGGTATCTTCTTCCGCCGTATCACTATGCATATCTTAAGATTGCGGAAGGCTGCAACAAAAACTGCACCTATTGCGCCATTCCCGCCATGCGGGGCGGTTACAGGTCGGTTCCTGAAGAGGATTTGGTTAAGGAAGCGGAATTTCTCGCCTCTAACGGCGTAAAGGAGCTTATTCTTGTCGCCCAGGAAACTACCCTCTACGGGGTGGATATATACGGCAGGAAATCTTTGCCGGATCTGATAAACCGCCTTAGCAAAATTCCGGAGATCGAGTGGATACGCATTCTCTATGCCTATCCCGAGGAGATTACGGATAAACTTATAGAGACCATTGCCGATAACGGCAAGGTCTGTAAATATATAGATATGCCCATCCAGCATACGGATGATGAAATCCTTAAAAGGATGGGGCGCCGCACCGACAGGGCGGGGATAGAAAGCCTTATAAAGAAGCTTAGAAGCAGGATTCCGGATATTACTATCCGTACGACGCTTATTAGCGGGTTCCCCGGTGAGACGGATGCGCAGCACAAAGCCCAGCTTGATTTTATCAGGGAAAACCGGCTTGACCGTGTGGGGGTATTTTCATATTCACCCGAAGAGGGGACGAAGGCTGCGGAATTCCCCGGTCAGATAGAGGATGATATAAAGGACGCAAGGCGGGATGAAATCCTAGAAGCCCAGCAGGAGATTTCATTAAGCATAAACGAAGATACGGTGGGAGATATTATCAGCGTAATTAACGAAGGATATCTGCCTGATGATGATATATATGCGGGTCGAAGCCAAAAGGACGCCCCTGATGTAGACGGATATGTTTTTTATAAATCGGATAAAAATCTTATGTCCGGAGATATTTCCCGGGTGCTTATTACCAAGGCGTCCGAATACGATTTGTACGGAGAGGAAATAAAATGAATCTGCCAAACAAACTTACCCTCTTTAGAGTAATATTAATACCGTTTTTTGTGTTCTTTTATATTTCGCCGTTTTTCCCCGAATACGGCAATTATATTGCGCTTGTGATATTTATCGTTGCATCTTTGACGGATCTTCTTGACGGAAAGATTGCCCGCAAATATAACCTCGTTACGAATTTCGGAAAATTCATGGATCCCCTTGCGGATAAGCTGCTTGTATGCTCTGCCATGGTGTGCATGGTGGGAAATGGCTCCCTTGAAAGCTGGATTCTTATAGTTATTATCTGCCGGGAATTTTTCATAAGCGGCTTTCGCCTTATCGCTGCGGAAAACGGCATAGTTATCGCAGCAAGCTATTGGGGCAAATTTAAGACTGTATTCCAGATGACCATGGTCATACTGATTCTTTTGAATCTTCAAATGGCCTGGTTTGCGACTTTGACCGTGATTGTTAAATATATAGCCGTTGTTCTTACCATAGTCTCCCTATGCGACTATGTATGGAAAAACAGGTCTGTTCTTAAGGAGACGAATACGTGAGAGTAATAGCGGGAACAGCCCGCCACAGGGTTTTGGTGACTCCCCGGGGCAGGAACACAAGGCCTACTTCCGACAAAATAAAAGAAACGCTTTTTAATATGATTCGTCCATATCTGTACGGGGTCAGGTTTCTTGACCTTTTTGCCGGAAGCGGCGGCATCGGCATAGAGGCTTTAAGCGAGGGAGCTTCGTTTTGCGCCTTTTGCGACAATGACGCTGAAAGCATTAAGTGTATTGAGAAGAATCTTGAAACCACTGGTTTTACGGAAGATGCTCTGGTTTTTCGGAACAATGCATCAAGCGCCCTTAGGTCTATGGAAAAGCTTGAGCCTTTTGATATTGTTTTTATGGATCCTCCCTATGGGAAGGATTTGGAAAAGGGAGTCCTTGAATATCTTGCGGAATCGTCTTTGATTACTGAAGATACCCTTATCATAGTCGAGGCTCCGGCGGATTTGAATTTTGATTATGCCGAAAATTTTGGCTACAATATTACAAAAGAAAAAATTTACAAAAACAACAAGCACGTTTTTCTGGAAAGGTAAGAAATGAAAAGAGCGGTATATCCCGGGAGCTTCGACCCCGTTACCCTGGGACATTATGATATCATAAAAAGAGCAAGCGCCATGACAGATGAGCTTATTTTGGGCGTCGGCACAAATAAGGCAAAAAATCCGTTGTTTTCGGTGGATGAACGTGTTAATATGTTACAGGTCGTGTGCAAAGAATTTGCAAATGTCACCGTAAAACCATTTTCCGGGCTTTTGGTTGATTTTGCTCTTTCCCAGGGGGCAGATGCCATTATAAGGGGTCTTCGGGTAATGACGGACTTTGAATTTGAGCTTATGAACGCCCAGACAAATCGGGTTCTTAATTCATCCGTAGAGACGATTTTTCTTATTACCGACCCTGCATATTCATATATAAGCTCTACGGGAGTAAGGGAGCTGGGGGCTTTCGGAGCGGACATAAAGAACTTTGTTCCCGAATCCGTCTACGATTGCATTAAAGCCAGATTTGATGAGATTCACGATAAATAATCGCACTGAATAATTGCGCTAACAAATATAAGGAGATGAAAAATGAGCAGTAATATCGAAAACATCATCGCAGAGCTTGAGGCTTATATCGCAGATTGCAAGCCTTCAAGATTTTCCAAAAACAGCATTATAGTAAACAGGGACGATATCGAATCTCTCCTTGATGAATTAAAATCAAAGACTCCCGATGAAATCAGGAAGTACCAGAAGATCATAAACAACAAGGATGCCATCCTTAACGATGCCCGCTCCAAGGCTCAGTCCATGATAGACCAGGCTCAGGTGCGGACTGATGAGCTTATAAGCGAGCATGAAATCATGCAAAGAGCCTACGCCCAGGCGGACGAGGTGGTGCGCACTGCGACGGAGCAGGCCCGCACTATCGTAGACAGGGCTACTATGGAAGCCAATGAATACAGGCAAAGCGCCCAGGAATATACGGATAACCTCCTTGCCAGCATAGAGGCTCTCCTTGCAAATGCCATAGACGTAGCAAGGAATAAAGAAGATTCCTTTATAAACAGCATGCAGGGCTATCTTGATGTGGTAATAAATAACAGGATTGCAATATATCCCGAGGCCTACACCCAGGAGGAGGCTGCAAATGATGCTGCAGATGCCGGGGTTCAGGGCGATGCTCCCGCAAACGAAGAGGCGCCTTTGGGATGATAGAGCGCTCCATAGATAATAATACCCGTGGAGGGAGGCTCGATAAATATCTTCGCCGCCTTCTTCCCGGCGCAAACAGCGGATTTATCTACAAGATGCTCCGCAAAAAGAATATAACGCTGAACGGCAGCAAGGCTTCGGGGTCCGAAATCCTCGAAGAAGGGGATGTCGTTCGGCTTTTCTTTTCTGATGAGACTTTTGGGAAATTTTCGGTATCAAAGGGGGCTGCGGAAAATATGACGGCTGCAGGATCGGACCATATAGATGTAATATACGAAGATAATGATGTGATTATCCTTAATAAACCCGCCGGGATATTATGTCAGAAAGCAAAGCCCGAAGATATAAGCCTTAACGAAGAGCTTCTTTCGTATCTTGCTGGCAAGGGAGAAATTACGGATGAAAGCCTTAGCACATATACCCCGTCATTGGTAAACCGTCTTGATATGAATACCTCGGGTCTTGTCCTTGGGGCAAAGACCCTTAGTGCTTCCCGGGAGCTTTCGGAGCTTATTAAAAACCGGCTTATAGGGAAATTTTATCTGTGCGTCGTTGAAGGGAAATTTGAGGAAGATTCCGGCGTCCTTAAAGGATATCTTGTAAAGGATGAGGATACTAATATGGTATCCGTAAGTCCAAACCGCACTTGCGGGGCGAGTTATATAGAGACGAAATACAGGGTGCTTGGGAGTGCTTTCGGGGGCTCCGGGACTTTTGGTTCGTCCCCGGCGTCAGTTGGTGCCGGAGAATCTGAAGCTGCCCGGGGCTCGGTTGACATAACGCTTGCCGAGGCTGAACTTGTAACCGGAAAGACTCACCAGATCCGCGCAGGCTTTGCGGCGGCAGGACACCCCCTCCTGGGAGACTATAAATACGGAAACGGGGAGTACGGGGGTCTGCGCCGCCAGGCCCTCCATTCATACAAAGTCGCCTTCCCAAAGATCATGGGTTCTTTATCCCGCCTTTCCTTTAAAGAATTTACCGCACCCTTGCCGAAAGATATGGAAAAGCTGATTTCCGGGGCGGGGATTATGTAGTAAATGCTTTGCAGCAATAATATGATGACAACCTGCGTCACTACCCTTGTCTCGCTGCGTCGCATTCGGACGGCGCTTTGGCTCGCATTGCCCCGTAGCTTCGTCAATTCGCTAA
>CAJOQM010000078.1 GCA_905236845.1 uncultured Lachnospiraceae bacterium
GCCGTTTCAAGGAAGGGATAAGATATGGATGAAAAAGAAGAAATAAGGCAGACTGAGCCGGAAAACACTCCGGATGCGCCCAAAGAAGAATCTTTGCTGAAAGAGTTTCTGGGTTATGTAAAAATACTTGTTATTACTTTTATTGTTTGCTTTTTGCTTACAAGATTTGTATTTGTAAACGCATATGTGCCTTCAAGTTCTATGGAAACTACCATAATGACAGGAGACAGGGTTCTCGGGCTTCGGCTGGCGTATACTTTTTCCGAACCGCAAAGAGGGGATATAGTAATATTTAAATATCCCGTGGATGAGGAAGTACTGTATATAAAGCGCATCATAGGTCTTCCCGGAGAAACCGTCCGTATAGAGGATGGAAGCATATATATTAACGGCGTCGCTCTGGAAGAAGATTATCTGCCCGAAGAATGGGTGACGGGCAACGACGGCTATGAATTTTCCGTTCCGGAGGATAGCTATCTTATGCTCGGAGACAACAGAAATGTATCGGTAGATGCCAGATACTGGGCATCCGAAGCTCTGGCAGACGGTGTGGCGGAGAATGCAGAGGAAGCTTCGGAATATACTTATGTCTCCAGGGACAAAATGGTCGCAAAAGCCCTTTTTGTGTTCTGGCCTTTTGATGATATAAAGGCGATTTGGTAATTCTTTATGATTTTTGGTGCAAAAACGACCAGATGCATAGGATGTATTTTTCTTATCTTTATGGTAGGGACGTTGTATGCTTTTTCTCTTCCCAAGGATAAATCCTATGTGAGAGCATCATGCTGCGGAGCCCTCGGCGTTATAAATGAGAGCATTTCCGAAAGTATTTATGAGACGGCATCTGCCGGCAAGAAGATAAATCTTGCTTCCCTTAAGGGCGCTGCAGTTTTTGGCATAACGGGGAATCCTCTTTATGAAGGGACAACGAAGGGGATTTCCTACAGGGATAGCAAAGTGTGGTCTTTTTTGCAGGGACCTTTAAGCTGGAGTCTTGGATATGACTGGTCCGGAGAATGGTCGGGATATACGGCGGTCGGTCGGACCTTCGGCGGATTCGGATGCGGATTTTGCTGTATGGCAAATATATACAATACACTTTCGGGAAGGGAAGCTTCGCCCCTTGATTTTTTTGATTTTGCCATTGAAAAGACAGCATACTCAGAGCAGGGCACAGGAGCCATAGGATGGGGACATCTTAAAAACACATTAAAAGCCGCCGGGCTTTCCTGCGATGTCTATTATAAGCCCGAGACATATGAGGCTTTTAAAGAACAAATAGATGAAACAAAGAGCGCTATCGTTCTTGTATCCAGCAATGCAGATAATTCTTTCTGGCAGGACACTCCGGGACATTATGTAAACATATGGAACTACAATAAGGCAGACGGCACTGTGATGTTATGTGAACCGGGAGATCCCTGGAACAACAGATCCAGAATATCTCTGGAATATGTTTACAAAGCCCTAAAGGTAACCAGCAAATACCAGTATCTTATGGTGGATGGATATGATGAGGCGTCTGACGGCCTTTTAAGCGAGGGGATAGACGATGCCTGGTGCAGACCGGATGAAATTTGATTATATGGGGGGATAGTATGAAAACAATATCTAAAAATATAATATTTAAGAAAATAATATCGTTTATCTTGATTTTTTCTCTTGCCGCAGGGAGTGCGCTGTGTACGTTAAGCCCTGTGGATGTCTTTGCATATAAAAGCGACAATCCCGATTTTACGGGTGTTGACGTAAGCTATTGGCAAGGAGATGTGGACTGGAAGAAGGCCGCATCCCAGATTGATTTTGTGATTTTAAGGGCAGGTCACAGTCCCTATGCCGATACTCTTTTTGATTATAATGCTTCACAATGTGAGAAATATCATATTCCCTACGGCGTGTACTGGTATTCCACGGCTAAAACAAAAAAACAGGCAAAAAAAGAAGCAAAGAAAGTTATAAAGGCGCTTAAGAATTACACGCCGGATTTGCCTGTATTCTGGGATGTTGAGGATTCTTCCGTCATAGGAAAGGTCTCAAACAGTACAATGTCAAAAATGGCCTTTGCTTTTTGCAATACGGTAGCTAAAGCAGGTTATAAGGCAGGGGTATATTCAAGCTCTTATTACTGGCATTTATATCTTAAGAATTTTGCAAAAAAAGATACAAAATATCATCACTGGGTAGCCGAATACAACTCACGTTATGTAAACTATGGCGACAGCGAAGCTATAGCTGCCGGAGGAAAGAGCTGGGCTTCCTATGCGTCATATCAATATTATAATATCTGGCAATACAGCTCCCAGGTAAATGTCAGCTGGACCCAGTCTGATGGGGTGGACGGAGATTACTGGTACGGAAAGCTTAATCTTTCAAAGATGAAGAAGGTTTCCGCAAAGGGAAATACCCTTAAGGTAAAGTGGAAAAAGGCATCGAGTGCTACTGCCTATGAGATATACAGAAAAACGGGTGCAGACGGGGAATACAGCCATATTGCCACATCTTCAAGCGACGGAGTTTATGTTGATAACGATGTGACATCCGGAAACGAATATTATTATAAAGTTAAGATAATCACCGGAACTGGAGCCACGGATATAACGGGAGAGAAGGGTACGGTCTATCTCGATACGCCTGAACTTACTAAAGCCAAGGCAAAATCCGGAAAGAAAATAAAGCTTAAATGGGGACAAAGCAGCGGGGCTTTAGGATACGAAATCCAATATTCTCTTAAAGAAAGCTTTAAAAAGGCAAAGACAGTAAAAATAGAGGGCAGCCTTAAGACTACCCTCAATAAATTAAAGAAGAACAAGACATATTATATCCGGGTCCGTGCCTTTGCAACCACATCAAAGGGTAGGAAGGCTTATTCGGACTGGAGCGAAGTAAAAAAAGTAAAGGTTAAGTAAACGCTGATTAATTAAAAGTTAATGTTTATTCTGCAAGCTTAAGGTCGCCGTCCTTTACCCAGCCTGCTTTTCTTAAAAAGTTATTTATTATGGGTGTAATGATTGCGGGAAGGACAAAGCATATAAGCACAAGCCCCAGCCAGTCTGTTTTCGTAACGGCTTCCTTTGCGCCGGTTGCAACGTCTGAAACCCAGCCTGAATAAACTCCGATAGGGCCTACCAGTCCGCAGGTACCCATACCGCTTGATACGGCGGCTCCGTTCATTTCCATCTTGAATATACATGTCGCTATGGGACCTGTGATCGCAGAGCACAGGATAGGAGCTATCCAGATCCGGGGATTCTTTATTATGTTACCCATTTGCAGCATTGAGGTTCCGATACCCTGGGAAATAAGTCCGCCCCATTTGTTTTCTTTAAAGGACATTACCGCGAAGCCTACCATTTGGGCGCAGCAGCCTGCGACTGCCGCACCGCCCGCTAGTCCCGTCAGGGAAAATGCGGCGCATATGGCGGCGGAGGATATGGGGAGAGTAAGAGCTATTCCCACCAGTACGGAGACCAGTATGCCCATAAGGAATGGCTGAAGCTCGGTAGCCCACATAATAAGGTTACCCACATACATGGCGGCTTTGCCGAGGGGCGGCGCCAGGAATGCGGAAAGCGCAATGCCGATGCTTATGGTGATAAGCGGCGTTACAAGGATATCTATCTTTGTTTCTTTGGATACGGCTTTTCCGCATTCCGCCGTGATCACGGCCACGAAGAGGACCGCCAGCGGTCCTCCGGCGCCGCCCAGTGCATTTGAGGCAAAACCTGCCGTTATAAGCGAAAACAGTACAAGGGGAGGAGCCTCTAGTGCATAGCCTATGGCGCAGGCCATTGCAGGACCGCTCATAGCGCTTGCAAGACCGCCTACGGTATATTCCGTATCGGATATGGTGGCTACCGCATTTGTGAGGAATCCTATGTGGAACTGGGTGCCGATTGTGTTGATTATGGTACCTATAAGGAGTGAACAGAAAAGACCCTGCGCCATGGCGCCCAGAGCGTCCACTCCGTATCGCTTAAGCGATATTTCGATGTTTTTGCGTTTCAAGAATGATTTGAAATTTTCCATTACCGTGCCTTTCACGAATGCATACAAAAACAAGGCAGACGCAAGCGACTGCATTATTTTTATAAATTTATATACTTCCGCAATGAAAGAAACCGAAGCCTTAACCTCTTTCCGTTCTGACACAGCTTGATTAATTTATCATATTGTGAGATTTAATGCAAGTATTTGTTTTTTTAGTCAGGACAAATGCATCAACTTGTCCGGGCAGTAAACGACATCTAATCGCTTCGTACCAAGAATATGTACGCCAACCCGCTTCACTACCTTTCTCTCGCAGTGTCGCATTCGGACGGTGCTTTGGCTCGCATTGCCCCGTAGCTTCGTCAATTCGCTAA
>CAJOQM010000079.1 GCA_905236845.1 uncultured Lachnospiraceae bacterium
TAGGACGAGTTCCGCAGACTGCGCAGCAGTCGAGGACATTGTTTGAGCGACTGGCACCCACCTGACGCATAATATGGATTAATTAAAAATAATCAGCTTTTCGTTAGAAATCCTGCTTTACGTCTTTTATACTGAATGAGAAACGTCCCATTCTGTCCTTACCCAGGCACTTAACCTTTACATGGTCTCCCAAAGTAAGCACATCTTCCACTCTGTTTATGCGGTTATGCGCAATCTTTGATATATGCACAAGTCCTTCCTTGCCCGGAGCAAATTCAATAAACGCACCGAAGTCTTTAATGGAAATAACTTCGCCTTCAAGCACCTGTCCGTCCTCAAAGTCATTAACGATAACATCGATAAGACGAAGAGCTTCTTCTATTCCGCTAATATCCTGACCGGATACGGATACAAATCCGTCGTCCTCGATGTCAACCTTAACGGCGCAACGCTCCTGAATAGCCTGAATGGTCTTTCCGCGCTGTCCAACGACCTCACCGATCTTCTGGGGATCGATGGTGATATTGCGTATCTTGGGCGCATACTTGCCGACGGTAGCTCTGGGCTCCGAAATGCAGGGAAGTATGCATGTATCAAGGATAAAGTTTCTCGCCTCGTGAGTCTGGCGGATAGCCTGCTCTACTATGGGGCGTGTAAGACCGTGAATCTTTATATCCATCTGTATAGCGGTAATGCCATCCTTTGTACCGGCTACCTTAAAGTCCATATCTCCGAAGAAATCTTCAAGTCCCTGGATATCCGTAAGAACCAGATAATCGTCATCCGTATCTCCCGTCACAAGACCGCAGGAAATACCGGCCACAGGCTTCTTTATGGGCACACCCGCTGCCATAAGGCTCATCGTGGATGCGCAGGCAGATGCCTGTGATGTGGAACCGTTGGACTCAAATGTCTCGGATACAAGTCTCATGGCGTAGGGGAATTCTTCGGGTGAAGGAAGCACGGGAAGAAGTGCACGCTCAGCCAAAGCTCCGTGACCGATCTCACGGCGTCCCGGACCTCTTGAAGGCTTGGTCTCTCCTACAGAATATGAAGGGAAATTATACTGGTGTATATAACGCTTTGATGTAATATTAGGATCAAGTCCGTCTATCCTCTGTGAATCCGAAAGGGGGCAAAGGGTAGTTACGGTACAAATCTGAGTCTGACCGCGGGTAAACATGGCAGAGCCGTGGACACGAGGTATTATGTCAACCTCTGCTGCAAGAGGTCTAATCTGGTCAATAGCTCTTCCGTCGGGACGCTTATGATCCTTAAGAATCATCTTACGTACGGTCTTCTTCTGATACTGATATACAGCCTCATCGAGAGCTGCAAGATATTCTTCGTTGTCCGCAAATTTCTCTTCAAGCTTTGCGGTTACCTCACGGATATTTTCATCCCGTGTCTGCTTATCATCGGAAAATACAGCATCTTCCATCTGTGTGGGAGGAACCTCACTCATTATGGCATCCATTATCCCCTCGGGAAGGGTCGCATGCTCATAATCATGCTTGGGCTTACCTACTTCTGCTACTATTTTATTGATAAATTCAATAATTGTAAGGTTTACATCATGAGCCTTGTAGATAGCGTCTATCATAACGTCATCTGTAATCTCATTGCAGCCCGCCTCTATCATGATAACCTTTTCGGCCGTGGAAGCTACGGTAAGACGCATATCACCGTTATCCCACTGCTCCTGGGAGGGGTTAAAGATAAGCTCTCCGTCTACCATACCCACCTGGGTCATAGCGCAGGGTCCGTCAAAGGGAATATCGGAGATGCTGGTTGCAATAGCAGATCCCAGCATAGCCACAAGCTCGGGACGGCACTGGGGATCTACGCTCATTACGAGGTTGTTAAGGGTAACATCGTTTCTGTAATCCTTGGGGAAAAGGGGGCGCATGGGCCTGTCAATAACCCTGTCCGTAAGGACAGCGTTTGTGGAAGCCTTGCCTTCTCTTTTGTTGAAGCCTCCGGGCATCTTGCCTACGGAGTACATACGCTCTTCGTATTCTACCGACAGAGGGAAAAAATCAATCCCATCCCTGGGCTTTGCAGAAGCCGTAGCCGTGCAAAGAAGCGTAGTCTCGCCGTATTTAATAAGTACGGCGCCGTTTGCCTGGGCAGCGACTCTGTTGATATCAAGCGTAAGTGTTTTTCCTGCCAATTCCATTGAATAACTGTTGTACATTTTTCTCTTCCTTTCTTCTTTGTCTTCTTTAAACGAACAAACGCAAAGTAGAGCGGGTTGCCCCACTCTACTTTATAAATTACTTTCTTAAGCCAAGACGCTCTATAAGTGAACGATATCTCTCAATATCTTTCTTTTTAAGATACGCCAGAAGACTTCTTCTCTTACCTACCATCTTCAGAAGACCGCGCCTTGAGTGATGATCCTTCTGATGAATCTTAAGATGCTCGGTGAGCTCCTTGATGCGCTCTGTAAGAAGCGCAATCTGAACCTCGGGTGAACCTGTATCACCGCTCTTGGTGCCGAAGTCTGCAATAATCTTCTGCTTTGTTTCTGCTGTCATTTGTTTTTCCTCCTTATTTTAGATACACCATGCATTAGGGAGTGGTCGGAGTATCCGAAACCCGAATGCAGGCAAACACAACGAGAGGCATTATAACATAACACCTCCCGTATTACAAGCGTTAAATTTATTTTTTACAAAAGAGACCTTATGGTAATAGGAGTCCTGTAAAACGCATTGGAAATCTTGATGCCGGTCTTTCTGCTTGATGCATGTACAATCTGTCCGTTGCCGATATATATAGCTACATGGCTTATTCCGCCGCTGCCATAGAAGAAAAGGTCACCCGGTTGAGCCTCGGATGCACTCACCTTTGTTCCGTAATTGGACTGTGAGCTTGAAGAATGGGGCAGATAAATGCCGTACTTTGCATATATCGAAAGCACGAATCCGGAGCAATCACAGCCGTTTGTAAGGCTGGTTCCTCCCCATACATAGGGGTTACCCACAAACTGAAGTGCATAATTTATAAGTGAAACACGAACATCGGAAACACCTTCCCCGTATTTAACTTCCGTCATGGTAAGCGCCGTGGAAAGCTCCATGGAAACGGAAACGTATTCAGCGGATACATAGACATTATCCTCGTCTACTTCTACTTTAATCCAGTCGCCTTCATCCTCTATAACTTCCAGCTTTTCGCCTTCTCCGAGAAGATAATATACTTTTGAATCTGCCGAAGCCTCTTCTCTTGCATAAAGCGTCGTGGTTTCAACAGTAGCATAATTCTTCGCATTCTCCTTAGCAAGGCTTTCAGCCTCATCACCTGTAGCTATGTATTCGGACTTTACATAACCTTCAACGCTGCCTGAAGTAATATAATACCATCCGTCTTTTTCGGAAACTATTTCGCAGCCGTCATTTGCGGACATCTTGCCGACAATCTCAGAATCCTCGTCAGCTTCTTCCCTTACATTAAGCGAACCGCTGTCAATATTACATACACCAAGATTTTCGTAACCGCAAAGCTCTGCGATGGTAACCTCTGTTTCTGTATCTGTATCTGCATTGGAATCGGTGTTTGAAATCTCCGCAACACCTGCGGCAAAGACACTGCCTGCACCTGCAACGGTAGCAGCCTCATCGCTTTCATCAGAAACTACCGCAGCCGTCGTAGTATAGCTCTCTTCATCTATGGAGCTGTTTATGGTAGCGATAGCTCCGGCATTTGTATCCGCTGCCAAAACATTCAAGGGACAAGCCGTAATAAACATAGCAGCCGCAACAGCCGCCGACAATATGGAAGATTTCTTTCGGTACATCATTTTCTCCTTATTAACCCGAATAACATCTGCCGGTATCGCACACAGAATCTCCATGCACACAACACCACATCATAAAATACCAAAATACCGGAATTATGTCAAGTGAAATTTCTATAAAATAAGCGTCAATTCTCACCGCCTGTAATTTAATTTTATACGCATCTCTGTACTCAAACGCTTTATCTGCGTCTCCTTGCAACCTGCGGGTTAAATCGCTGTCAAATAATAAACGGAATACAAAAAGCCGGAATCAAAAGAAGCAAAAAGACCGCCGTGCCGCAACCGCAGCAGTTAGGTCAGCAACAATTAGCCCCGCAGCAGTCATCCCCATAATTGTTGAGCAAAAAGAAATCAAATAATTCATCGCCTTCATCA
>CAJOQM010000080.1 GCA_905236845.1 uncultured Lachnospiraceae bacterium
CATCGTCTTCATCATCGTCCTCATCATCATCGGAATCGTCGGATGATGACGTCGTCCCCGAGGAAACCTCGGCTTCAGTCACAGTACTTACCGCACTCTCGTCCACCGCTCCCGTAAAGGAAACGAGGATAACTTCATCGGAACCCGTGGTTACCAAAGAAGCTGCGTAGCTAAGAGAAAATCCCGCATCAAGATATGTCTCCGTCACGTTTACGTTTGATGTAGATTCCGCTACGACATTTACCGTCGCTATGGTTACCGAATCTCTTATAAAGCTTACGGAATGAGTACCGGTAGCAAGCCCTTCTATACTGAAAGTACCGGTAGAGCCCGTTGTGGATGTAGCGGCTCCGCTGTCTGCGGATACCACGACTCCCGACACTGCATTTCCATATATATCGTCAATTTGTCCCGAAAGCATAACAGTTAAGGACGTACTTGTTACTGTTTCCGTCTCGGATGCTTCGACCGTCGAATCAGAATCCGCCGTGGAAGAAATCACAAAATCTGCGGATTTAAGCCTTGTTACATCAAAGGAGCCCGTAACGGCGCCGGAATATTCGCCTGTACCGACAGCTTTTACATAGTAGGTGCCGGCTGTAGCGATTTCGGATGAAACCTCCGAAAGATTGTAATCATAGAATGAAAGGGTATAGTCCTCGCCTTCCGTAAGAAGCTCATCATCTGCATATACATATATATCGGGAGTCTGGGATTCATCTTCGGAAAGATTCATGCCATGAGCCTTCATATAAGTAAGTGCTATTGTATCCTCTGCTTCAGTCGTCTCATCGGCGGAATCCGTATTAGAATCACTGTCTGAGCTGCCATCAGAAAAGCTGCTGTCAGAAGAGCTGCTTGATGAATCATCAGCGTTTGAATCTGCGCTGTTTTCAGAAGAGCTGTCGTTTGTATCACCGTCATTATCTTCATCGGATTCCGAATCATCGGAAATATCAAAGGAATCATCTCCATCACCGTATCCTGCTTCCACATCGGTGCCGGACGCTGTATCATCCGTCGCTGCGGTATCATCGCTTTGAACATCGGATGAGGTTTCGTCGGATGCGGATTCACCTGCGCCGGCTTGCGAACCATCCTCCGAAGATGTATCATCGGATGAATTCTGCGTCGCATCGCCGCTGGCAGAAGTCCCGGATACGACAGCTACGGGAGAAAGAGATGTAAATGTAGCGGTAATATAGCCCTCATCTACTGAATCGGGATAAATGGTCTCCCACTCTTCCCCGTTATAATGCAAAAGATATACGTCCTGACCCGCGCTTACATCCGCCGCAAAAGTAACCTGTGTCGCCTCGGTAATTTCTTCTTCCGGCTCTACGTCCACAAGCTCAAGCACATTAAGGTCTACATCCTCTTCGGAAATGTACGCAAAGAGGCATTCCCTGTCCATAGAAGACATGGATGCGGGGGAAAGATCCATGGAAGATACGGACTCAGTCTCCGATCCGCCGGATTTTGATGAATCCCCGGGCACAATAAAAGCAACGACTGCCACAACAAGGCAGAATATTCCAAGCGCCAAAAGACCTTTACGAAATTTTTCATTCATGATGCAATACTCCCTTTTAGAAATCAAGATATTTGAAAACCAAAAACTACATCTAGTGATATAATCTTTTTCATTATACAACATCTTCTAAAAATAGTAAAGTATTTTTATAAGATGCAAAATATTCAAATTCAAATTTAAATTTTCACACATCAAAAGGGGCGGAAAAACCGCCCCTTAAGGTCATAAATCAAGCATCTGTACCGGACATATAAGTCCCGTTTTTCCAGTCGTCAAAGTAGCTTACTACCTTGTCATAAGTGTTTTTGCACACCTGGGGAAGATTTCCGCCAAGGGAGCTTTCAGCATCCGAATAGCCTTTCTTGAAAGCTTCAAGGAGCTGGTCTGCATAATTGGTATCGCCGCCGGAAAGAGCGATGGCAAAATCAACTATGCGGCGCGCAGTCTGTTCCGAGCCCCAGTAATCGTCGTCAGAATCTTCCACAGCCGACGCCTCTTCGTTCTCTACACCGCCTGCCTTATCCACAGCCTCTCCCAGAAGCTCTCCGATGGACTTGGAATGATCCACCTGCATACCCAGAGTCTCCCGAACCATGTCGATAATCTTCTGGGCTCTGGCTTCTGCTTCATTCTGGAGCTGACGAACAAGTTCGCTTCTGTCAACCTCCGTCTCCGCCGCCTCTTCAGCTTCTTCGGTGCTCTCACTTGCGAGCACTCCTGCCGCAGCAGCTGCATCTTCTTCGTCCGTGGCGGTCTTATCAACCATGCCCGGATACTTTGCTGCATCTTCAGGCAACACACCCTCCGGCTTTACAGCGCCCGGATAGTCACCTGCGCTTCTTTCGTATACCACAGCCGTTTCGTCAAAGGACGGTCCCTTTGGCTTATCTCCCGGACCCGGCGCATTCGGAGGGGCTTCCCTGCCGTCTACTGCCTCGCCCTTGGAGAATCTCGTCTGGAGTGAATACGCCGAAGCTACATTCGTGATATTGTTCACATCCATAAGCTTACCCTCCTGGTTGCGTGGCGCCTGCTTCCATGCAGGCAGACATTATGATTCATATGGTATATCGGACATGTCCCCGATATACTTAACCCCTGAAATTAATTTTTTTATTTTATGTGCAAACCCGCCGGAAAGCATTGTTAAGAACCTCTTCATCCGCCCTGCCTTTCACATAAGTCTTACGCAGATTGACAAAAACATTGTACAATCGTAACAAAGAATTCCCAAAAATCCGGATTGTCGTGATTTATACAGCTGATGTTGAGGCTGGTGATGGCGGCGCTTTCTGTAATTTGCCTATTGCAAATCACTTCACCGATTTTTCCTCCGGAAGAGCGTTATAGGACGAGCCTTCTGCCTCGTCCTTTTTAGCTTTTTTCCCGCTTCTTTTGGCTGATTTTTTCATTATGAATATCACCACGCCAAATATGATGGCAATTACTATAAAGAAGGGGATTCCCGTGATAAGAAATACCAAAAGATTCACAAAGCCCTCCCCCAGGGCTTCCATATTGGATTCGAGACCCTTGGAAATGCGGGTAAAGAAGCTGTCCTCTTCCTGCTCGGATATAATAGATACCTCATTAAGATACAGGCAGACCGTCACATATTCCACCTGGTTATCATATATCTTTAAGGACTGTTCATAGCTGGAAAGCTCGTATTCCACCTCGGAAAGACGCTCTTCCAAAGCCACTATGGTATCGACGTCCTCTGCGCCATCCATAAGCTCAAGGAGCCTTTCGTGCTGTTTTTCCAGAGCCTCCACATGAGCCTTTGTGTCATAATAGCTCATGGTAATATCTTCCTGATTTTCGCTTTCCTGGGTGAGAGTCCCGAAGCCATCGGTGTCATTAAGAAAGGCATCTGCCTTGTCCTTTGGGATGCGAAGAGTAAAATCAGCATAGCTGCTGCTTTGAGATACATCCGAAGACTGCACATATCCGCCGTATTCGGAAACCTTTTGGCGAACCAGCTCCACGGAGCCGGAAAGGTCCGTAGTCTCCACGGATAAATTATATGTCTTTATCAGCTTTTGCTCGTAGTTTGCGGCAGCACCGGTTCCCGCGCCATCCTCCCCGGAGGAATAATCGTCTATATATTCTTCATCGGCGGAATAATTGCCCCCGTCATCATCATAGGACGATCCGCTCTTTCCCACGAGAGACTCCCCTGCAGCAAGCTCAGTAGACGCATCATAGCCGTTATCCACATACTCCGCCTCAGAGCTGCTTTCAGATAAGCCGCAGCCGGATGTTACAGAAAAAGTCAACGCCACCGCAAAAATTATCGCCAAATACTTTTTATACATGATTTTCCCCCAGAAAGATGCAATAAAAACAGTTGCACCTTATAATATCACACTTTACGGAAATAAGGAAGAACCCTGTAAAACTTGGCTCACCCTCCCTGCAGCAAAACCATGCGGGCATAGGTTCCGCCTATAATGATATTATCACTTCGACACAAAGAATCAACCATTTGTTCAAAAATTTTAACGATGTAAAGTATGAAATTGACTTTGCATTGGGAGTTTCTTAATTACAAAAAAGTCTTGCTAACCGGCTTTCACCGGCATGGCAAGACCTTTTGCATTCTTAGTGACTATTCGATTTTAAAATCTAATCTATCTTTTTCCGGAGGTCTTTGCCCCGGCAGGAAGCACTCTCTTCTTTCCGATCCTCGTCTTAAATACATACCACAAAGCACCGGTGATGCATACGGATGAATATGCACCTACTACGATACCTACCATAAGAGGAAGGGCGAAAAGCTTTATGGACTCTACGCACAGCACATACATAATCGCTACCATAACAAAGGTCGTAAGGGAGGTATATATGCTTCGGGTCAGGGTCTGGGTAATGGAATCGTTGACCATACCTTCCAGCTCCTCTGCCGTGCGAAGCCCGTGGTTATTTTCTCTGATACGGTCAAATATAACGATGGTCGCATTGATCGAATAACCCACTATGGTCAGCATACAAGCTATAAAGGTAGTAGATACCGATACTCTCGCCACTGCATAAAACGCAAGCACAACCAAAACGTCGTGCACAAGGGCAAGTACGGCAGCCGCCGCAAATCTGATATCCCGGAAACGAATCCATATGTATAAAAGCATAAGGATTACGGCCACAATAATAGCCTTTATAGTGTTTGTCTTCATTTCCGAACTAATGGTAGAGCTAATAGACTCTGTCGTAATGCCGTCCTCATCCACACCAAAATTCTCATTAAGAGCAGAAGCCAAAGCCTCTCTTTCATCAAGGGAAAGCTCACGCGTCTTAATTACTATCTGGGTCGTATCCTGCACTTTCTGGGTGCTTATATCATTATCTCCGGTGATTTCGGAAACAACAGGAACAATCTTATCTTCTATTTCCTCTATAGTATAGTCTTCGTTAAAGTCAGCCTGGGTGGATGTACCGCCTACAAACTCAAGGCTGTATGCAAGAGCCTTGTTTCCGTTTGAAGCATTAACGCCCATTGCCGCAAAACCGCCGGCTATAAGTGCGATGGAAATAATAAAGAAGACAACTCTCTTACCCAGGAACGAAATCGCATTGCCCTCCTTTTTCTTTCCATACCATTTCACATCCCGGCATCCAAGGGCATACACAGCTCTCATTATCCAGTGAGATACGAAAAGCGCCGTAAACATAGAAAGAGCAACACCGATAGCAAGAGTATACGCAAAGCCCTTAACGGTACCTGTTCCCATTGTCATAAGGACAATGGCAGCAATAAACGTCGTAATATTACCGTCAAGAATAGCTGAACGAGCCTTCACAAAACCGATGTCTATAGCGTTCTTTACCGCTTTATCCGATGCAAGCTCTTCCCGGATACGGGCATATATAATAACATTTGCATCCACCGCCATACCAATGGACAAAATAACACCGGCAATACCAGGAAGGGTAAGAGTTATATCAAACAGATACATGCAGCTTATAACAAGTCCGGTATAAAATACGAGGGCGATAGACGCCACGATACCGGGCACCCAGTATACACATATCATAAGTATCATTACTATAAGAAGACCAATACCGGCTGCAATAATACTGGTGCGAAGAGCATCCGAACCCAGCTGGGCACTTACTACCTCGGACTGCAGCTCGGACAGCGTAACGGAAAGAGAACCGATACGAATATAGCTTGCCAGAGTCGAAGCCTCATCATAGTCGCTCATACCGTCAATCACGCACTGACCGCCTGTTATGGCGTCCTTTATGGTCGGGTTTGAAATAACTTCCCCATCATAATATATCGGCATGGAATCGCCTACATGATCTGTGGTAAATTCCGCAAATGTCTCGGCTGCCTCTTCTGTGAAAACAAGCTGAACTACATATTCGGTAGTGTTATTGTCACCGCTTTGGCTTACCGCCTGGGCGCTTTCAATATCTTCACCCGTTATGATGACATTGCCGTCTTCATCCTGTATCTCCAAAGTACCGGGCTCACCCAGTTCTTCAAGAATCTCGTTCGCATCCGTTACACCCGGGATCTCTACAGATATTCTGTCGTCTCCCACCTGATATACAGAAACTTCCGTGCTGCCGGTTTCATCTTCAATACGCTGCTGGAGCTTGAAGATAGTGTCCGCCATATCCTCGGAAGAAGGATTCCCCTCTGCCTGATATGTGATACTGACACCGCCTGCAAGGTCGAGACCCAGGCTAAGACCGTAAGTATCTTCCTCATTTGTATCATTAAGGACAATGACACCGAAGCTGCACAAACCAATCATGGCCGCCAGGAATATTACCAATATGACAGCCGCTTTACCTTTTTTCATTTATAAATTCCTCTCGTTTCTTTATTTATATGATAAGCGCTCATGATTA
>CAJOQM010000081.1 GCA_905236845.1 uncultured Lachnospiraceae bacterium
CGTCCCTGCGTTCTTTGTGCAAATAGACGTTGGCAATGGGATATGGTGTTATTGGCGACTTAATCTGCATATCTCCAAAACTTCGCAACGTGCGCAATAATAGCACAATTGGCAGGGATGGTCAAGTGGAGCACAAATAAAAAACGCCTTCACAACTTATTAACTGTGAAGGTGTGAACACGTCACATATAGTCAGTCCTTATTCATCCAACATTGTTCCATCTGCGGCTGCGAAATTTTGTTGATATCTCTACCTGCTCTACTGTATCAAACCATTGTAGCTGAAGGTACAGAGGGGTGTTGTTGACCCAGGTCTTTAGCTTCTTTGTTGTCTTAAGCATATCACTCTTAAGATTACCGCTATCGATCTCGTTCTCAAGCACTACTTTCAGCTTTCGGATCTCTTCGTTGAAGTATTCGTAGTAGTATATCAAGGCCTGCACAAATGAGTAAATAATCGTTTTGAGTAATTATTTTACAACTTTAGGGTTTGAAAATGACAGAAATATGTATAATAAAGAAGAATGAATGAAAATCATATTGAGATTACTGTTTGATTAAGGTAGAATATATTTTGCATTATATGAGAAAGGATGAGCAAATAGTAATGGAGGAGCAGAAATCAAGAAAATTTAAGGATGTGGATGTGAGATTTTTGTATATTCTTCCGTCTTTACTGGCGCTTATATTTGCATTTACATCCTTTTCATACCAGTTTGGTAACAATATACTTGATCTGAAAAACACATGCTACACACTTTTTCTGAATACGCCTGAAAACAAAACTGTAGATGAAATGATCACTGAACTGGATGAGATGCTGATCCGGTACGACATTTCGGGTTTTACGATAAACCAGAATACCCAGGGCGTATATATCACAAATGGGGAAGTGCAGATTGACGATTCACTGCAGATTGCCTTCATGGACATATCAAGGGATACCTTATACGTGATAGCGGAAGAGCTGAAGAAAACCTATGGTGTAACGATTATGATACAGGAAACTGTCGTCAAGGTATCTTATCTCTGAAAGGAAGACACATGAGTGATATATTACGTCTGGTTCTGTCAAACGGCCTGGCTTTTATAAGTTTTATTCTTACTGTTTACAGTAGTATTCTTACTAAAAAAAACAATATGCTCAGGATAAACCAGCTTATGTCGTTCCTGACGGTAACAACATATGTGGTTACAGGTTTATATTATGCAGCCATAGCATCCTTGTTCGCAATGTGGAGGAATCAGATATGTTTGAAATATCCTTCAAGGAAAGAAGCCGTATCATCAAAGATTGCAGTAATTACCATCGGAACATTTTTTTCGGTGTGGTGCGCCTATCCCAAAGTGAACTGGGTGGACTATCTTCCGGCAGCAAGCTTTCTGTTTTGTTCAATCGGTTATTTTGTTACAAAAAGTTCCAGTAATATGCGGATTGTTAATGCATTGGATATCCTGCTTTTCTGGATCGTGTTTGATTATATCAATCTTATGGCTTTTCTCGTCGTATTGGATCTTTTCATAGTATTGTTTCCTTTTGTCGAAAGGTATGTACAGCTTGATAGAACGGATTCCATCGAAGACGAAATTACCGTACCAATGTAAACAGAATTATTCGGAAACAGTATGGTACTGTTGTGATCCCGGCATTGTTTGTTTCAATTGTTGAATCCACAAGAATTTTTCATTATTTTCCTGTTAAAAATGAACCGACCAACCGCTTTCTATTTTTTTCGTGTATTTTTTAAGGTTTCAAGATCAAGTTTCGGCCAGTCATTTACCGTTTGAGGGATGTAATATAGTGGCACAAGGCGTAGACCGGCGTTGAATAAGCGCGGGGGCTGCGTCATTTTTTATACCAAAAACCGGCGAAGCTCATGCTCCGCCGGTTTCCTTATTAGTTTTTATTTATTTCCGTACAGGCTGACAAGCTTTGTCAGGTGTGCGTAACGCTCCTTAGCGTTCTCCTCAGACTGTGCGAAGAGCTCTTCCGCCTTGTCCGCATCCACCTTGCGAAGTGAATTGTAGCGAACCTCGCCGTCGAGGAATTCCTTGTAGCCCGTAAGGTCAGGTTCCTTGGAATCAAGCATAAATGCATTTTCGCCTGCCTCAAGCTTCCTGGGATCGTAACGGAACATATGCCAGTAGCCTGTCTTTACTGCAAGCTCTTCTTCCGTCATTGCCTTTGACATGCCCTTCTTGATACCGTGGTTAATGCAGGGCGCATAAGCGATGATGATAGAAGGTCCGTCATAGCTTTCAGCTTCCATCATAGCCTTTACGCACTGGTTCATGTCTGCGCCCATAGATACGGACGCTACATATACATAGCCGTAGCTCATGGCGATGCCTGCAAGGTCTTTCTTCTTCTGAAGCTTACCGCCTGCCGCAAACTGCGCAACTGCGCCGGTAGGTGTGGACTTTGAAGCCTGTCCGCCGGTATTTGAATAAACCTCGGTATCAAATACCATGATGTTTATGTTTTCACCGGAAGCGATAACATGGTCAAGTCCGCCGAAGCCGATATCATAAGCCCAGCCGTCTCCGCCGAATATCCACTGTGATTTCTTTGAGATAAAGTCCTTATCCTTAAGAACAGCCTTTGCCTCAGCAGATCCGTTCTTTTCAAGGGCTGCTATAAGCTCTTGTGTAGGCGCCTGGTTCTCGGCAGATGACTCGTATGTGGAAAGCCACTTATCAGCCGCAGCCTTAACCGCTGCGTCCTTGTCAGCGATTTCGCCGATGGACTCTGCAAGGCGAGAGCGGATAGCCTTCTGGGCAAGTCCCATACCAAGACCGAATTCAGCCGCATCCTCAAAGAGGGAGTTTGACCATGCAGGTCCCTTGCCCTCGGGAGTCATTGTGTAAGGAGTCGAAGGTGAGCTGTTACCCCAGATAGATGAGCAGCCCGTAGCATTTGCCACATACATTCTGTCTCCGAAGAGCTGGGTTAAGAGCTTTGCATAAGGAGTCTCGCCGCAGCCTGCGCATGCGCCCGAGAACTCAAGGAGGGGCTGGCTAAACTGTGAACCCTTTACAGATCCAAGCTTAAACTTCTCTATTACATCATTCTTCTGAGGCAGTTCAACTGCATAATCGAAGTATTTCTGGTCTTCTAAATGCTCGGGAAGGGGCGCCATATTTATAGCCTTTTCCTTTGCGGGGCATACATTTACGCAGGATCCGCAGCCCGTGCAGTCCATAACGGATACGCCGATGGTGAATTTGTAATCCGTTCCCTTAAGGTCGGATATCTGCATTCCTTCGGGAGCTGCCGCAGCCTCATCAGCAGTAAGCGCAAAGGGACGGATAGCTGCGTGGGGGCATACATACGAGCACCTGTTGCAGGCGATACATTTGTCTGCTTCCCATACGGGAACGTCGGTAGCGATACCGCGCTTTTCAAACTTTGATGTACCGTTGGGTGTACGGCCGTCGGTATAATCCATAAATGTGGATACCGGAAGGTCATAGCCCTGCTGGAGATTTATCTTTGACTGAATCTTATTTACAAAGTCAAGCTGATCCTTGCGACCGTTGGTAGCAGCTTCCGGAGCACTTGCCCCCTCGGCATCAGCCCAGGATGAAGGATAATCAACCTTTACCACTCCCTTGGCGCCGGCATCGATAGCGTCGTAATTCATCTGAACTATCTTATCACCCTTCTTGCCGTAGGACTTCTTTGCAGCTTCCTTCATAAGGCGGATAGCATCCTCTTCGGGGATGATCTTTGCAAGCTTAAAGAACGCCGACTGGAGCACCGTATTTACACGGCCGCCAAGACCTATTTCCTTACCTATGGCAACAGCGTCTATGGTGTAGAAATTAATCTTGTGCTCTGCGATATAACGCTTGGTCTGGGGAGGAAGCATCTTTGTAAGCTCATCCACATCCCAAGAGCAGTTAAGAAGGAAAGTGCCCTCATCCACAAGATCCTGAGCAATATCATACTTAAGGATATAAGAAGTATTATGACATGCTACAAAGTTTGCTTTTGATATCAGGTACGTAGAATGTATGGGCTCCTTGCCGAAGCGAAGGTGGGATACCGTTACACCGCCGGACTTCTTTGAGTCATAGTCAAAATAAGCCTGGGCGTACATATCCGTGTTATCACCGATAATCTTTATGGAGTTCTTGTTGGCGCCGACGGTACCGTCAGAGCCAAGTCCCCAGAATTTGCAGGAAATAGTGCCTTCTGCAGTGGTATTGGGGTCGTCTGTTACATCAAGTGAAAGATTTGTTACATCATCCTTGATACCGATGGTAAATTCTTTCTTTTCCGTATTGTGGAATACGGAAATAATCTGTCCGGGTGTGGTATCCTTTGAGGAAAGTCCGTAACGGCCCCGAAGGATGGATACGGAATCAAACTTCGTACCCTTAAGAGCGGTAACCACATCCTGATACAAAGGCTCACCGATAGAGCCGGGCTCCTTTGACCTGTCAAGAACGCTTATGGTCTTTACGGTATCGGGAAGAGCGCTAATCAAATGCTCTGCAGAGAAAGGACGGAACAGGCGAACCTTTATAAGACCTACCTTTTCTCCCTTTGCTGCGAGATAATCTATGGCTTCTACGGCAGCCTCGTTTACGGAGCCCATGGCAACGATCACATGCTCGGCATCCTTTGCGCCGTAGTAGTTAAACAAAGCATAGTCCGTTCCCAGCTTTGCGTTGATCTTGTCCATCTGCTTCTGGACTATGGCAGGCATAGCCGCATAGTCGTTGTTGCAGGTCTCACGAACCTGGAAGAATATGTCGGGGTTCTGTGATGAACCCATCATGTAAGGACGGTTGGGATTGAATACTCCGTCGCGGTATGCCTGTACGGCATCCTTATCAAGCATATCCTCAAGATCCTTATAGTCCCATACTTCTATCTTCTGGATTTCATGGGAAGTACGGAAGCCGTCGAAGAAGTTGATAAAGGGAAGTCTTCCTTCAATAGCTGCAAGATGAGCTACCGGAGCTAAATCCATTACTTCCTGAACGCTGGATTCACAAAGCATGGCAGCGCCGGTCTGACGACATGCGTAGACATCGGAATGGTCGCCGAAAATAGCAAGCGCATGGGATGAAATAGTACGGGCAGATACATGAAACACACCCGGAAGACGCTCAGCGGCGATCTTGTAGAGGTTCGGGATCATAAGAAGGAGTCCCTGGGATGCAGTGTAGGTGGTCGTAAGAGCTCCCGCTGCAAGTGAGCCGTGCACGGTACCTGAAGCACCTGCCTCAGACTGCATTTCCGTAATCTGTACGGTGCGCCCGAAGACATTCTTCCTGCCGGCTACTGCCCATTCATCGGACACCTCGGCCATGACCGAAGAGGGTGTGATGGGATAGATGGCTGCTACATCCGTGTACGCATAAGATACATGAGCTGCAGCATTATTGCCGTCCATGGTTTTCATTTGACGTTTCATTTAATGAGTCCTCCGTTAAATAAAAAGTTTTCGGTAATCTATCTATCCGGCTGCGTTTGCAGCCCTCTTTTTCCTTGCATAAATCTGGGTCGAAGAAATATCGGAATGACCCAGACGGCTCTGTATATCGCTGATATCAGCGCCTGTTTCTATCATATGTGCAGCAAATGAATGGCGCAGAGTATGAGGTGTAAGATCCTTTTCTATTCCTGCCTTCCTGCCGTAATACTTTAATATCTTCCAGAAGCCCTGGCGGCTCATGGAGTCGCCGGAAAGGTTAAGGAACAGGATATCCGAATCCGCCCCTTCCTTTACCATATGGATCCTGGCATCGTTAACATACACATTAAGGGCGTGCATGGAGCGTCTGCGCAAAGGCACTGTCCTGTCATGCTTGCCGCTGCCCTTTACATGAAGGGTGTTGTTGTCAAAATCAACATCGTCCATCTTCAAAGAAAGAAGCTCCGTAACCCTCATGCCGGTAGCGCAAAGAACCTCTACCATGGCGCGGTCGCGCATTTCCTTATCCGAATCCCCCATGGTTTCCTTTACCAAAGAATCCAACTCATCCTTGGTAAGCACCGTAGGCGTCGTCTTCTCCACATGAGGTGCCTTGAGGTTTGCTGCAGGATTGTCCTTAACTTTCTTTTTGCTTTTCAAGTACTCAAAAAAAGCCTTGGCGGAAGCTATGGCTCTGGATATGGTAGAGGGCTTTCTTCCCATATCTGAAAGCTCCTGCACATACGCAAGCAATTCGTCTTCCGTTACATCCTTTACTTTTTTCACTCCCCGGGTTTTCAAAAAAACCGCCAGTTTGTTTAAATCCCTCTCATATGAGAGCCTGGTGTTTTCTGATGTGTTTTTCTCGTCTCGGAGATATTCCGAAAAAGAAGAGATTAATTCTGTCATACCTTTCCCCTAACTACGAAATTAGTATACATAATTTTTAAGACCATTGCCTATTATATAGTTTCATTTCAAGAATTGCAATGATGAATTTCGTTGAATTTATAACGATTTAGGACTTTCTACAAAATATTGGAATTTGGCGTTATGTAACCACAATATTTTGTAAAAATTAAAAAAAAGAAATGCCGAAGCTTATTAAAGCCCCAGCACCTCCTTTATTTTTTCCGTAGCCTCCAAAACGGCTGAATCATCAAGATATATAACGGATGACTTCATATTGGAAATGGTGTATGTATAGGCGCTTCCGTTGGTACCGGTAACAGAATACGTCTCAATATCCCAGCTTGTACCGGAAGCAATCTGCTCTTTTACGATTTCGTATATAAGGTCAGAGGACATGCTGGTCTGGAAGGACTCGGACACCTCGTCCATAAGGGTATCAAAGTTTGCCAGCATGGAAGCCGACTGCATCTTGCTTATAACAGCGGAAATAACCTTCATCTGGTTTTTGCCCCGCTGGATATCACCGTCAGAGAAAGCCTTTCTCTCCCGGGCAAAGCTAAGAGCCGTAGCGCCGTCCATGGTGTTTTCGCCCTTGTATATGGAATATCCGCCCTTGGTGGTGGTAAAGCTGTAGTCGGAATATACGGTAATTCCGCCCAGGGCATCTATTATTTCCTCAAATCCGGTAAAATTAACCCTAAGGTAATAGTCAATATCAACGCCATACAAGCTCTCCAAAGTAGCCATGGAAACATCCACACCGTACAGCCCCGCATGGGTAAGCTTGTCAGAGCTTCCGCCTCCCAGAGGCAAAGTCACATAAGAATCCCTCGGAGTATTTATCATAAGTATTTTGCCGGTGGAACGGTTTACCACAAGCAGGATATTGACATCGCTTCTGCTCTTTGTGGAAACGGAGCCGTAAGTATCCACTCCACTTATATACATGACAAATGAATCATCGCCGGATTGTATTGCCTGATTCGTATCATAGCTTGAAGAATCGTCAGTCTCCGCTACTTCATAGCTTGTAATAACCTTGGTTCCGCTTTCAAGCACGGAAAAATCGTCCATCTCGCCTAATATACTTAAATACGAATCTTCTATAACGATGACTCTTTCCGTGCCGTTTATAAGAGCCAGCGCCTCTCCTGTCATACTGTCATAGGATGTAGAGCTCACATCCGAAGTAAGCTCGGCGCGCAGCATGGCAAGAGCGCTCTCGGAATAAGAATCCTCGCTGATATAACCCACATTGCTGCCAACAAGATCCGATACCTCCTCGGCCTCATCATCACTTAAGACCACTACATCCACAAGGACTGTAGCTTCGGTGCTTCCGGAATCTTCCACAGCAGCTGTCTGGACGGTGCTGTCAAGCTTCATCAAAGTCTTTATTCCCCAGCCCATGCCTACGGCAAGCAGAAGGGAAAGAACCGTAAATACTACGGAAAGTTTCTTTTTCCTCGTGGAAAACATTACCGCCACAAAGAATCCCACCACAAAAATACCGTATATAATAAGGTATTTCAGGGGAAGTATATCCACAAATATAAATTCCATAAAAAGCAATGCACCTATGATAAACTGTACCGTAGCCACAATTGCCGTAAATGTCATTAACTTGTTACTTTTTTTACCTCTGTTTTTACTCATAAATCCTTAAAATCCGAAATAGTCGTCTATTCCGTCCGCAAGTCCTTTTACCATCTCCTTCATTCCGGAAGAAGAAGCCATATATTTATCGTCGGAGCTGTTGGACATAAAGCCCATCTCTATCAATGTAACGGGAATAGTGCTCCAATTTGTTCCCGTAAGGTCGTCCCGGACAGAAAGTCCGTTATTTTTAATCCCCGTGCTTTCGCAATAAGCATCAAGCACGCACTTTGAAAGCTTCCTGCTTTCCTTTGAAAGCGACCCCACATAAGGGTTCGACTTCGAAGGATAAAGGGCGCCGGCTCCGTTTACGTACGAGGATTTGGAGCCGTCCGCATGCAGCCTTACGGCTATGTCGCAGGATTTGTTTAATTTCTTTGCCCTTTGGGCATTTGAAATATCAACATCATTTTTCGTGCGGGTCATTACTACTTTGTAGCCCCGGGATTTAAGCTCTTTTTTAAGCTTTTTAGCGACCTTCAAAGTAAGCTTGTACTCCGGCCAGCCGGTAGATACCCCCGTGGTTCCGCCCGAAACTTTTATCTTGTACGTGGAGGAGCCGGGGCCTACGGGCTCTTTGCTTAAGTTTGCCTTAAGCTGATGCCCCGCATCTATTCCCACGGTCTTTCCGTTCCACTCCACGTCATCAGCCCGTACATTTACGGTGCACAGGCATAGAATCACCATGGTCGCGGCAACAAGCGTCCCGAGTAACCTGATTTTTTTCATTTTCATACTCCGATTTTATTTTTCGGCAATCAAGGCGGCAAGAGCCTGCTGTGTAGAGCAGTTATGCTCGTCGCGATACTTGTTTACCTCTTCTCTTGTAATCCCAAGACCCTTTGCACCGTTTACCATCTGTCCGAATACAAAGCCATCATCTGTGGGAACTCCCTGGAATTCTTTTTTATCTTTTTCGTTAGACATAATAATACCCCCTTTACGGTTTTTGATTTTGAGTTTTTGGTTTAAGCATTATAACCGCATATCATTTAAAAAGCAAATTAAACAAAAGTCCAATCCATTGTTCTTATCCAAATCTGTATCTTTCGATTCTGATTTCAATTGACTTTACCCCGCGGAATTCGTTGATTACGGGATAATAACATACGGCAACGGGAACGCTTCCCCTTCCCGAAAGCAGGTCATTAAGTGCTTCTTTGCCGTAGGTGCTTTCGTAGCCATCAAGGAATTCGTCCGCATCCTTAAAAAGGACGGCTTTCATGGTTTTACCGCTATTTGTAGCTACGTCAAATCTTAAGAATTTGCCATCCTTGCCCATTCTGCCCGCTTTCTTAAAGACATGGTCTTTAACAGCAAATACGGGCTTTGGATTGCCGTTTCCCAAAGGCTCAAGGACAGAAAGCTCATTAACAAGATTTTCCGTAATATAGTCAAGAGGCATGGCTACGTCTATTACCTGCTTTGGCATAAGGTCTTCTTCTGTCAGGGTCTCGTTTTCGTTAAGACATCGCCTTAATTCATCGATATCCTTTTGATACATGGAAAAGCCCGCCGCCATGGGATGTCCGCCGAATTTGGTAAAAAGGTGCTTAACCCGGCTCATCTCATCATACATGGAATATGCTTCCACAGACCTTCCGGAACCTTTTACTATATCTCCTGTTCCCGTAATTACAAATACCGGCCTTTCGTAGCGCTCTCTTATGCGCCCCGCTATAATTCCCGCTATGCTTTCATGTATTTCAGGAAGATATATTATGTAAACCTTATCTTCTGCCCAGGGTGCATTTTCTATCATGGCGCAGGCTTCTTCTTCGCCTTTTAATGTCATATCTTTCCTTTGAGCATTAAGAGCCGAAAGCTCCTTTGCCAGGGCGCCTGCTCTTGCGGGGTCTTTCTCGCACAAAAGCTCTACAGCTTTACGGGCGGTATCAAGGCGTCCTGCGGCATTTATGCATGGTCCCAGCACAAAACCAAAATGATATGCGGATACCTTATCTATCCCGCACTCTTCCATAAGTGCCCGAAGACCGGGATTTTGGGTTTCCTTAATCTGTTTAAGACCGTATTTAACGATGATCCTGTTTTCGTCTTTTAGATCCATGACATCGCCCACGGTAGCAAATGCGGCGTTTTCAAGGAAACAAAGAGGCTCGTTTTCATCCCTGTCCATAGCCTTAAAAAGGACTTGCAAGACCTTCATGGCTACTACCGCTCCGCATATTCCCGAATAGGGATAGGGGCAGTCCGACCTTTTGGGGTCTATTACAGCATCTGCGGGTGGAAGGATTTGCCTTCTGGTATCGCCGTCCGCTTCATAAGGCACGTCGTGATGGTCCGTAACTATTACGATAAGGCCTTTATCCTTTGCATACTTTACTTCGTCAAAAGCCGCAATACCGTTATCGCAGGTAATTATAAGCTTCCTGCCGTCGGCTATGGCTTTATCTATTAGATTTACGTTAAGGCCGTATCCGTCTTCTATGCGGTCGGGGATTGCGTAATCTGCCTTTGCCCCCAGCATTTTAAGACCTTCAGTCAATATATAAGCGGCATTTACTCCGTCTATATCATAATCGCCTATTACACGACAGGGCAGCCCCTGCACTATGGCTTTTTGCAGTATTTCCGAAGCTTTCCCAACATCAGCAAGGAGCCCCGGATCGTTAAGATCCGAAAGGCTCCCCCTTAAATATTTTTCGAACCCCTCGGGCTCAATATCTCTGTTTATAATGATGCGGGCTGTAAGCGGGTCAATGCCGTACTGCTTTGCCAGGGTATTAAAATCCGCTCTTTTTGCTTTAATCACCCATTTTTCGCCTGTAGGACGCACTGTTTATTCATCCTCATCATCATAAATTACTTCGTAATCGCTATCGCCGCTTTCATCAAGAACGATCTCATAATCACCGGACTCGTCTGCTTCCTCGGTATAGGTAATAATCGCATTCTCCGTAATCATACTCCATACCTCAAGCTGGCAAGCTTCGTTGTTTACAGTCTCCTCACCCAAAGCGTCCGCGAATGCATCCGCATCTTCAAGCCCGTAAGCGCTGTAGAACTCATCTACATTATCATATCCGTAGTAATAGCTTGCATACCAGGCTATATAATTATTGATGATTTCATCTGTAGGCTCGATACCTTCGGCTTCAACCAAAGCCTCTGACACAAGAAGCTCGGGAATAATGGTTTCGTTTATATCCGTAGTCATCTCTTCATCAAGCTCGTCAAGTGATTCATATCCCATAAGCGAAGTTACGAAAGTCTCAAGGTCATAGCCGTAATTTTCCGCATATGTCTCATAATAGCTTCTGTACTGTGCAAAATAATACTCAAAAAGTCCATCAGGCTGTCCGTTTACTTCGCATACGGCATATACAGCATCCTTCACCGCTTCGTCTACGGCATCATCCGTATTCGACCGGGCTTCGCTTTCAAGTTCATCCCAGATATACTCGTCGTAATCGGCAGTAGTCGTATACTCTCCGCCGGTATACTCATTTACAAAATCATCTGTATATTCGGGAATCTGCTCTTCCTTAATGGAATTTATGGTGCAGGTAAATACCGCATCCTTTCCGGCAGTATCTTCATCATAATAATCATCCGGGAAAGTAATGTTTACTTCTACCGTATCTCCCACAGAAGAACCTATAAGCTGGTCTTCAAAATCATCAATGAAAGAGCCGGAGCCTATCTCAAGATCGTAATCCTCTGATGAACCTCCGTCAAATTCCTCTCCGTCAATGGTTCCCACATAGTCGATATTTACCATATCTCCGTCTTCAACCGTAGTCTTATCGGACTCAACGTATTCAACCTCTCCCTCAAGAAGATCCTGAACATACTCATCATAATCATCCTGGGTAGCTTCGTATTTAACCGCTGTCACCTCTACTCCCATATAATCCCCAAGGGTTACATAATCCAGGGCATCATACTCGGGTTTTTCCACGTCGCCGGAGGCATCCCCTGATGCATTGCCGGAGGCATCTGCCGATTCGCTGCCGGATGAACCGCAGCCGGTAACGGCAAATGAGAAAGCCATAGTCACGGCAAGAGCCCCTATCAACATTTTCTTCATATTGTAATTCTCCTTTCAGTTTCAAGACATACCCCGAGACTTTACCACAAATCAAAAGAAAAATAAAGTAAAATCACAAATTTCTCACTTTTTAATAATTTTCTCCGGGATGTTTATCATGCAATGCCCGAAAAAACAGACGCCTAAACTTATCCCGGGATATCAAAAAGAATCCTTGCTTTATCGGGCGACAGATGGTAGAATACTGTCTTGCGTAAAATTTAAATTACGGAGGGAAAAGAATTGAGTACACCACTTATAGTGACATTAATCGTAGCAGCCGTACTTGCTGTAGTTTTGATTGTTTTATACATTTTAGGGCGTCGCGCCGAGAAAAGGCGTGAAGAACAAATGGGTCAGATAGAAGCCGCTTCCCAGCAGGTTTCCATGCTGATAATCGACAAGAAAAAGATGCGGGTAACTAAGGCCGGGCTTCCGGACATTGTCGTTGAACAGGTTCCCTGGTATATGAAGCGCTCCAAGGTGCCCGTAGTAAAAGCCAAGATTGGCCCGAAGATAATGACATTTATCGCAGATGTCGAGATATATGACGAGATTCCCACAAAAAAAGAAGTGAAGGCAACCGTCAGCGGAATTTACATAACCGCCGTAAAAGGCCTTCACAAGCAAGCTCAAAAAGAAGAAAAAAAGAAGGGCTTCTTTTCGAGGTTCCGTTCGAAATAATCTTTCTTATGCGAGCAGGTGGGATGCCACCAAGCCATCCAGAGAACTTGACTCAAGCTACGCCTTCGGCTTGCTTTCGTCAAGTTCTCTGCCTCATTCCAGTGCGCCTTCAAGCATTTGCCTTGTATCATCAAAGCTCATCTTTAATACAACCGCATATTCGCTGGTCAAAAGCTTCCCTACTTTTTGCATATTCCTGTCGTCGGACATATTTAATTTCTTGCCTGCAGCAAGACGTCTGTTCTTCTCTTCGAGGATTCCTTTCAGCATGGAAATCCATTTTTCGCATTCGCAAGACTTTAAAGCTTCCTTAAAGTCCTTGTCCCTCTGCTTGTCGTTACGAGAATACATAGGCTTGATACTGGCTATCCTGTCGAGATATTCCGTAGCTTCCTTGCGGGATATAACAGGGCGGATTACATGATTGTCATTTTGCACTTTGACATAGATAGTCCCGCCCTTGTCAAACACGGGCTTTAAGGTATAATACACATCGTCTCCCGAAACAAAATCAGGCGTACCGATATCTTCCACGCTGCATACTCCACCGTTTTCATAAACTACTACATCATTAATTTTAAACAATCTGATCACCCGTCCTTTGAATTCTTCTGTAACTTCTTTATGCGTCAATGGCATCAATTGAATTTTCTATGGCGCTGACGCTTTCTCCCATGGATATAGTCTCAAGCTGCATCTCTCCAATGCTCTGAAGATTCTGCTCCGATGCCTGGGAAATATCATGCATGGAATCCGTGGCATCTTTTATCTTGTCATACATCATCTCGATACGTGCAGCAAAATCCTGCATCATATCAAACATAATCTTGGAGCTGTTCTGATAGCCGTTTGCGGTATCCACAAGCTTATCGTACCCGGCTACGGTCTTATCGTTAAGGAATTTGATCATATTCTCGGAGGCAACGGCAAGGTCGCCTACGCGCTCTATAACAAGGGAGCTTATCTCCTGTATCTGCTTGGCGGTAACTGCGGTATTGTTTGCAAGGACATTTATCCTGTCTGCAACGACGGCAAAGCCTTTGCCCTGCTCACCGGCACGAGCCGCCTCTATGGACGCATTAAGAGCAAGCATATTTGTCTGCTTGGAAATCGCCAGAATATCCTTTGTCAATGCGGATATTTTCTCTACTTCCCTGGATTCCTCAATGGTCTGCTTCAAAGTCGCTTCCATTTCCTCAGACATGGAAAGGACTTCTTTCTTTGTGGCAAGGGACTCTTCCCTGATTTCGTTTGCCTTGGAACTGATTTCCTGGGAATATGCGGAGTTTGTCTTTGTATCTTCCTGCATTTCCGCAAAATTCTGATCCACGTAATCAAACGTCCCCTGAATCTGATCTATAGAAGCTGACATTTCTTCCATGCCGGGGCTCATTACATCCATAAGAGAAGTAATCTTCCCCACGCTTGAAGTAACGGCGCCAAGGTTCTGCCTCATGGAAGCCGCATTTTGGGCTTCTTTGCCGTTATCTGTCACGGAATCTCCGTTTCCTTCATAAATGTTCTCTTCAAAATCCATAATCCGCTCCCTGTGATGTACGAAAACAATATGCTCCACCACATATTATACTACAAATCCGCCCCCATTTCAAACAAAAATTGAGGTTTGTCACAACATACGTCCCATAACAGATCCGCCGTTTTCCTTAAGCCATTTTCTTCTTTCCTTATAGTCTGGAAGCACGCTTTCCACAAGAGCCCAGAACCGTTTAGAATGATTCATCTCTATCCTGTGGCAAAGCTCATGCACGACCACATAGTCCCGAATTTCCTCGGGGCATAGCATAAGAAGACAGTTAAAATTAAGATTTCCCTTCGCAGAGCAGCTCCCCCAGCGCATCTTCTGGTTCCGGATGGTAATACGCCCGTATGTAACCCCTATAAGAGGCGCATAATTCCTTACTCTTTCGGGAATATCCTTTAACGCTTTATCCGCAAGGTTATTTATATCGCTGTTTGTAAGATGCCCTTCCTCTACGGCTCTTTCCGCATTTTCGGACATCCTTTTTCTGTGCCTGTAGATCCACCTTTGCTTGCTTTCTACGAATTCATCTATATCTCTTTTGGGCGCATAAAAGGGAGCTCTTACCAAAAGACTTGCATCCGGCAAAAGCTCCAGGGAAATGGTTTTTCTTTTTGAACGTATGAGCTTATATTCCATAGCATTACATATTCGTATAATGCCGCACCTTAAATGTGCCGTTTTTGAGGGCGGAATCTATCTGGGCTATCATATCGGCTCTACCCTCGTTAAAATTCCCTCGTATGTTTACATAATTCGACACATGATTGGAGCGGAACATGCAGCCTTCATTATCAATATGCTCTATCATAAGCCGGGTCTCATTAAGGATATCTTCAGGCCCGGGCATCTTGAATTCCCCCGCCTTTACCTTGTCGTAAAGCTTCGTCCCGGGGATAATGTTAAGTGTCATCTCCCCTACAAAGTCAGGCTTCATAGCTGTAATAGCCTCTGCGGTCTTTAGAGCATGCTCATCCATAAGCTCTTCTCCACCAAGACCCGAAAGCACGGTAACGGAAAGCTTATATCCTGCTGCCTTCGCTTTTTGCCCCGCCTCTACAATTTCAGCTGAAGTATGACCTTTATTTACGTTTTTAAGGATGGTGTCGGATCCGGATTCCAGCCCAAGGTACAGGAGCTCCAAGCCATGCTCATGAA
>CAJOQM010000082.1 GCA_905236845.1 uncultured Lachnospiraceae bacterium
GTCTACAAAATTGTTGACAGGAAAATGTGTCTTTCCTTACGTTCCTTTCAAGGTTGTTTCGCTATTCTGTTATTAAGGTTCTGTGCTTGCGCCTCGTGAAGCGCAACTCGTATATATTATCTCACCATCAAGTATTTGTCAAGCACTTTTTTGATTTTTTTAAAAAGTTTTTTTATGCGACACTTATCGGTAAGAAAAGCGCCTCATCTGAAGCGCTTGCATATACTATCACCCGAACGAACTAATGTCAACAGGTTTTTTATAAAAATTTTGTAAAAAACTATGGGCGCTTTGCCACCAGGTTGCATATTGGGTGTCCCTCTGCGCTGAATTTTTCTTCATATTCTGTAAGGATATTGTTTCGGGAGAGTCTTTCATTTCCATGCAGGTCATATGACAGCTCCGTTATCTCCCATCCGTCCGAGTTTACACTTGCTACAGAAAAATCAAACAGAGCCCTGTTATCCGTCTTAAACTCAACAAACCCGCCCGGCTTTAAAACCTTCTTATATATAGAAAGAAAATTCCCGGAGGTCAGGCGCCTTTTCTCGTGGCGTTCCTTGGGCCAGGGGTCGGAGAAATTAAGATATATCCCGTCGAGTTCACCTTCGTCAAAGAACTCACAGAGCCTGACCGCATCTTCCCTCATAAGAAGCACATTATTTCTGGGACTTTTTTCAAGCTTTTGCAGAGCGCGATACAGGACGCTGGACTGGTATTCCATGCCTATATAGATGTTTTCGGGATTCTTTTCGGAAATGTCAAGCAGAAACCTGCCCTTTCCCATGCCTATTTCAAGCATTATCGGAGCATTCTGCATTCCATCCGGAAACTCATCATGCCATTTTCCCTGATATGTCCCGGGCTCCTTTACCACATATTCACTTTGTTCTATCGCCCCACGGGAGGCGGGTATATTTCTTAATCTCATAGCATCATCATAAAGGGGTTTTGTTTGTAAAACAGCATTAAAAACTCGTTGCCGGATATGCATCGTGCGGCAGAAGCCCCAAAGGCCGTGACTCCAAGGCATACAACAAGTGTCATAAGAAGCCAGGCTAAAAGCACTCCTTCTACTCCGCCTATCACGGCACCGCCGAATCTGTTTATGGTAGAAACCACCGGGAGCCTGGCGGCTTTCCTGATTATTCGATAAACAATAGCAAGACCTATTCTCGCCACTCCAAACAAAATCAAAAAAGCTCCCGCAGAAAAGAGTTCATCTGTTATTTCATAAGCCATAGTCTCATACATTCCCGTGCTTTGAGCCGCAGCAGAAAAAAGAACAGCTGCGCTTTCCGCAAAGCTTTCGGACGCTCCGGCGTCTCCGGCTCCCTGGGATACGGTATCTTTTGCCTTATCTTCAAGGGCTTTTTCTATCCCGCTCTCAACGCCATCGTACCATCCGGTGTTATCCTGCACCCAGGTCACAGCCTTCGGAGATATGGCATACGCTATAACAAGACATATAATCAGAGCACACAGGGAATATAATATACCCAGCACTCCCTTCATGATGCCTCTTATTACACATATAACAATTATTGCGATAACCGCCAAAAGCAGCCAGTTTGCTTCCATCAAATAACTCCTATATACTCCCCGCCGGCTGATAATCACAGCTCTCCCCCAAATCCTTTACGTCGGGCACACGCAGTTTTTGCTGTATCTCATTATTTAAAACGAACCCTCTGGGCTCTGTCGGAATAAATAAAGGCGTAATTATTCAGGTTTCCGAGACTTATTATCCACCGTATATCCTCATCAAAATTATAGCTGAACTTTTCTCTCCCGGATCTTGAATAAATCAAAGCCGACGTCTTTGACAAAATACAAAGCTCTCCGTTGTCGAGGAAGGATACGCTCTTATAATCCAGATCAAATCCCTTTTCATACTCAAATTTGCCGGAAGAAGAATATATATCCACACGATATACATGGCTCCTCGGGCTTGCAGCATCAGAGGATTCATACTGCGCCTCATCATTTTTAAAGATTACTCCGAATTTTCCGTCCCCTTCAAAAACGGAAGCAGCCTTATCATTAAAGGAAAGTACCTCATCTTCCTGTTTCGGATCTTTGCCGGATGTGTCAAAGAAACACGCCCCCGCATCCCCTGCGACGACACAGCTGTCTTTGTCGAGAAAGCTCACCTCCGGGCAGGCAATATTATCATACTCAAAGGATACGGCAGAATCCGAATAGTCGCCGTCATCAAAGGAATAGAAATTTACTGTCGTTTTAACGCTGCCGGAAGAAAGTGTGAGACACGATACCGCCATAAGACTGCCATCATAGGATATATCCATCCCCAGAGGATATCCGCTGTTTTGCGTATATATATGACCTTCGGCTACAGTTTCGCCTTCATCGTCTATAATCTGCAAAACGCATCCGTCCGAAGCCTCCATAACCAAAGCAATAGTGCCTTCTGAAGAGACAGCCGCCATAACTATCCTGTCCGGGGCATCGAGCCGGTTTACATAACCTTCCTCATTAAACAAATATACCCTGTTGCCGTCTGTCTGCGCCACGACTACATAAGAACCGCACATATCAAATATCGGCTGATCTATCTCGTAGCTCTGGCTCCACAAAGGGTTCCCATCCACATCAAGACAGGTAATGCCGTCTCCGCCGTAAACAAGCAGATTTCCGCAAAAAGTTTCATAGGAAGAATAATCACCGTTCGTTTCTGCGGATTCGGATATCACGGTAAAATCACTGTATTGGCGCAGCACACCTATGGCATAAAATGCGATCAGCACTGCCGCAATTACAGCAATAATGATTATTACAAGTCTTTTTATCCTCATTTTCGTGCAGTCCGCTCCTTAAGGCTCTCCAGGATATCAGCAGCCTTTTCGTATTCCAAATCTTCCAGTTCCTCTATTGCATCAGCAATAATCCCCGCATTTACGCTGTCCAATTGATTCTTTGCTTCGACCATCATCGCCGAAGCGTTGTCATAATCAAAAGCGTAAAGACATTCCTGAACTTTTTCTATCCACTCATAGGTAATGCGGACCTCGAAGACATCGCTGTTTTCCGGCACCTCTTCTGCCGGAATATGCACATGATCTTCCGGCGCAGCTTCAAGCCTTTCTAAAAGCCTGTTTGCCCTGTCGCAAAATTCCGTTATGATTTCATATGCATTCTGCCGATGCCCGTTTCTTAGATCCATCTCGATATACTGAGCATATTTTGCAAAATCCCTGAATCCAAGCTCCATGCAGGCGCCCTTTATCCCATGGATAGCTCCTGCTATCTTTATATAATCGCCCTCATTAAGACGCTTCAATATCAACTCCAGAGTCCTTCGCACTTCTTTTACAAATATGGGAAGCAGATAATTCTTTCCGGGCTCAACATTGTCCGACGCATCCGCCTCTACCCGGAGATTCTTTGGCAGGAGCTTATTAAGCACAAACTCCAGGCGATACCTGCGGATGGGCTTCCAAAGATATCCGTCGAATGTCTTTCGATAAAAATCCCTGCTTTCCTCCCGGGAGTCTGCTGTAACCACAACGAATTTGCTCTTCTTCTCCCCGGCGTCCTTCATCCTTTCCATCATGTAAATGCCGTTTACATCATCCATCATGTAGTCAAGGAATATAATGTCAAAATCATTTTCTTTGTAAAGACGCATTGCATCTTCAAAACGCTTGGCGACTTTTATATCATTCAGACCGTATAAAGAAAGCATCCAGTCAAGAATCTCGATATTTACATCCATATCGTCAACAATAAGAGCTGACGCTCCGGGCCATTGGTAGGAATACATATTTTCCGGAATTGCATCCTCTTCATCTGCATACGGGTCGATGTTCATATCAAAATTTCCTATAGGTGTGCCGTCAAATATATCCTGCTCCACCGTCATGGAAAAACACGAGCCTTTTCCATATTCACTCTCTATGGTAAGAACGCCTCCAAGAAGATCAATTGCCTCTTTGACGGAATACAATCCAATGCCAAACCCCGTAACATCTTCGGTATTTTCGGCTCTTTGGAATATACCGAATATCCGCTCCTTGTCTTCTTCCCTGATGCCTCTTCCTGTATCCGTTACCTTGCCTGTAAATTTTATTTTGCCGCCCGATACAGGCTCATAGTCTACATCTACGGTTATTGTCCCCGAGTCGGTATACTTTGCGGCATTGCTAAGCACATTTACCGCTGCGACGGATATAAGGCTTATATTTCCGTTAAGTCCGTTGGGCATAGACGGATTTACATTTACCTTAAAGTCGATATCCTTGCCCCTAAGAAGGAATTTCGCAACTCCCGTCATATCATAAAGCTTTTCGTTTAATTTATAATTTTCAACCTTCTGCTCGGCGGCGATCCCGGATGTACACATCATATTCATGAACATATCAATGCGTTTTACCAGCTGCCATGAGAAGCGTGATATCTGGCGCAAATACGAAATCTGCTGGGGTGTAGGCTCCGTCTGAATCGCCATGTCAACCGTACCTATGATTACGTTAAGCGGAGTGCGGATAGCATGACTTGCGCTCCCCATAAGGTAATAGTTCCATCTCGCCTCCGCAATCGCCTTCTCTCTGTGTGCTTCGGCATTCTTTATGCGTTCAATCTCCTGCGTCACATCTCTTGCCACAACCACGGTACCTATGAAAAGCTCTTTGTTGTAAAGCTCATCCTCGGTGATTTCATATGTCTTCAAGCCACTCTGAATCCTGCTACCCTCTTTGCCTTCAAAAAGACCTGCTATATCACTTTGATGCGGCACGGCATCCTTAATTTCGGGAAAAAGCTTTTGGGCAACGGGATTTGCCCTGACGAATTTTCCCTTTTGATTAATAATCACAACGGCATCGGACATATTGTTGACCATAATATTCGCAGCCATTGCCTCGGTATTATATGCTCCTATCCTCCCGCAAAGATAATAAATTATGCTTGAAACAAAGGTACTGGCAACAACAAGAACCCCCGATCTTTGCAGAATCGATGAAATGACAAATAAAACCGCCATAACCACCATGGCAAAAATCATAAATTCCGCACGTTTTCGCAAAGGTTTTTTCCTTCTGTTGTCAATATAAAACCTTATACCGTCTGCTATGATAATCATCATAACAACCAGCATATATAAAACGAATACGCTATCCCCCTTAACACTCAGGGAGTACATCTGATCCCGGTCTAAATTTATAATGCCCGTACTGTCGCTTATTACGGAAAGCCAGCAATGATTTACCATTATCACCATTCCAATAATCCCAAAGGGAAAATGAATGCACTTGTAATATGTTTTTGTGTGGATAATTCCGCTGAATGTACCAAAATAAGACTGGTATGTAAGAACTGCGATCCCATAGAGTACCATAATAACCGGAGTAATGATCCTCTCCGAAACATCTCTTCCCACCTCAAAAGAAGCAAGCATCGCCATAACCATATTGATGATGCTCAAAATAAGAAGATGCTGATATTCCATGGCGTCAAGAAGATACGCCATGCATCCGATGAATATGTATAAAGAAGCCGCCAGGCAAATCAAAAGAACAACTAGGCTACCTATCTGCATATATCGTCCTCATCACCCAAAGCGAGCTTTACCCTTTCCCTGACATATACGGGATTTACGGGTTTTACTATATAATCTGCCGCTCCCATCTCACGGCAGCGCACCGCCATATTAGATCCCGTCATTGCGGTAAGGAAAATCACGGGACACTTGAGATTGAACCTGCTTTTCATTTCCGCAAGAGTATCAAAGCCGTCCATAACAGGCATATCTATATCCAGCATAATAAGATCGGGCTCTCCTTCTTTATCAATATAATTAAGAGCCTGATGGCCGCTTTTGACCATGATAATCTTCGCTTCGGACGAAAGAGCATTCTTCATGGACATAAGTCCCGTAATCATATCATCCACAACAAGAATAACCGGCTCGCCTCTGGGTGAATCCAAGGTTCCGCCAACGCCCTCGCTAAGGCGCTCTACTTCCCGTACGAAATCATCCTTTAAAGTAACGCCGGACTCAATAGTCACTTCCAGATATGAAGGATCGGTGCTTAAATCTATATCTTCTCCTGTATCCAGAAGACGTATCACGGGACGAAGGGAAAGCTTGCTGTTCCTTACTACCAGAGCCCTCTTTCCGTTTGAAAGCTCCACTTCATTTCCTGCCTGATATGCAGGCACCGCCTCAAGAAGAGCAGCAACAACATCCTTTGAAAAAAGAATGCCTCCTCCTCCCATCATATATTCCAGCGCATCCGCTGTCGTATAGGCGTTTTTGTACGGGCGCCTTGATGTAAGCGCATCATATACATCTGCAACATGCAAAATCTTTGAATACAGGGGGATATCTTCCGCCATGCGCCCTTCGGGATAGCCCGTGCCGTTTTCATTTTCATGATGATAGAGAACCGCCTGCTTTACACGAGCAGAAATAGCGTAATTGTCAGAAAGAATCTCATAAGAAAATCCCGCATGCTTCTTTACGGTATCATATTCTTCCGGAGTAAGCTTCGTAGGTTTGTTTATGATTGCCTGGGGTATCTTTGTTTTGCCCAGGTCATGGCATATACCCGCAAGGCATATGTTCTCCAAATCTCTGGCGCCCATGCGCATCTTCCGGGCAATAAGAGTCGCATATACACCTACATTTACGGAATGATGATAAGTATAGTCGTCATAGCTGCGCAGATCCTTCATTTCGGGCATGATATTCTTGTTTGCAATGATTTCCGCCGCAATCTGCTTTGCAATCTCAATCAGGCTTTCGATATCGCTTTCCTTGACAGCTTCTACGCCTTCATCAAAAAGCGCCTCGGGTATCGCCTCAGGCACATTTATATCCCTGGAAAAATCATCTACAACATATGCGCCGGCATACCCTCTGTCCTTAAGGCGTTCTATAAAAGAATCGGTAAGCTCTACTCCGTTGCGTATAAGAGTAGAATCCAGAGCGTTTTTGATATTACGCCCCAAAATCATTCCGGGCTTTAGTTTTTCAACAGGGACAAATCTCATACTGCCTCCAGAACCGCTGCGGTTACAAAGCTTTTAAATCAAAAACACCAACCTCACGAATCTGAGAAGTTGGTGCTTACCATACACCATCAGGGGCTCGAACCCTGGACACCCTGATTAAGAGTCAGGTGCTCTTCCAGCTGAGCTAATGGTGCATATTTATTTTGCGCCGCCCTTCCGAACGGCGCAAGGCGTATTATATAACACATAAAAACAAAATGCAAGCACTTTTTTAAGATTTTACATATTTGCCAGAAGTGCAGCTATTTCATCAGGTGTCATGACGTGATTCGGGTCGTCGCTGACAGGGGCGGGTGCAGGTGCAGGCTCGGACTCGGGCTCGGGTTCAGGCTCGGGCTCCGCTTCCTCCGTACTTGCAATCATAGCCGCTATCTCCTCAGGGGTCATGACATGATTCGGATCGTCGCTGACAGGGGCGGGTGCAGGTGCAGGCTCGGGCTCGGGCTCCGGTTCAGGCTCGGGCTCTGCCGCAGATTCTTCCTCTGCAGATTCAGGCTCTGCGTCTTCGCCGCCTGCTATCATGGCCTCTATCTCTTCCTGGCTCATCACATGATTTGGGTCATCACTTACAGGAGAGGGTGCAGCCTCTTCCGCTTCAGGCGCTGATTCTGCTGCGGGCTCCTCCGCTGCGGGTTCAGGCTCCGGCTCTGCCACAGGCTCCTCCGCTGCGGGTTCAGGCTCCGACTCTGCCACAGGCTCTTCAGCTGCGAGTTCCGGTTCTGCCGCCGGCTCTTCGGCTGCAGGTTCGGCATCTTCTTCAGATATCTCTTGATCTACCGGCTCCTGAACCGCAGGCTCATCCTCCTGTGTCGCCGTTTCCTCCATAAGCGGAACTTCGTCGATGACAGGTTCTTCTGTCACGGGAGCCTCTTCCATAACAGGCTCTTCCTCAAAGCTCATATCTGCTGCGGGTTCTTCGTGTATTTCGGGCATCGGAGCCGGCGCATCAGCGGCAGGAGCCGCCATCACCTGAGGCTGGGGCATCACTACCTGGGGCTGCACATAAGAGCCCCGAAGCGCCTGCTGGCTTACCGAATCCTTTATGGCGTATTCCGTGGAGCGAAGTCCCTCCATCACGGACATCTGCATCTGTGTAACTTTTTCAAAAACAGCTTTATCCTGCTCGAGAACCTGCTTCACCAAAGCTACAAGCTCTTCATTGGACTTTTGCATCGTCTCTGCGTGAGAAGCTTCTCTGTTGATAGTGACCTTTGCCACATTCTTTTGCATGGCTGTCTGCTTCTTTGCCGTATCTTCCATCCGGGCATGGATTTTTTCGAGCTGCTCCGCCATCTCGGCAAAGCTTTTTCTCATAAGAAGATATGAAGCCTTCTCGGATTTTAATATGTTTTCAAAAGCCTCATTCTCCTGGGAATTTCTTATCTGGCTAATATCCGCCATGGAAGTCACCATAAAATAGGTAGCATTCAGGGCTACTATGGCAAATACCCCCATCATCATGATGTTCTTTGGCATATTAACCATCACATACATCTCGCAAAGAACCGTTACCATAAGTACAAGACCGGCTATAAGTCCCCTTAACCGAAGACCGGAAATCACGTTCTTTGACGATTTTGTAGAAGATTTCTTTTTGTTGCCATTCATAATAAGTTTCCTCCCCGGAAATATTACTGCCATCTCATAGAATATCAAATTCCCCAAAAAAAGTAAAGCAAATCATTTATCCTGTTTAACATATTGCCTAAATTGAAATGAATATATATAATATGATTCAGTTTGATGAATCAGGAGAGAAAAAGATGAGACTGGGTAAACTTTACAATGCAGATGAAGTAAGGGCACAGTTTAAGGACGGTCAGACTATCCTTTTGGGAGGGTTTGGTCATTTCGGAGCGCCGGAGAGACTCATAGACTTATGTCTTGAAAGCGGCGCAAAGCACCTTACCACAATATCACTTAATTCATGTATTCCCGGATATGGAATCGCAAAGCTTATTCATGCGGGTGTAGTAGATAAAATGATCACTTCGCACATAGGAAACAACCGGGAAGCCATGGAGCTTTACGAATCCGGCAAAATGGAAGTGGAGTTCTGTCCCATGGGAACTCTGGCGGAGCGCCTTCGTGCCGGCGGCTCGGGAATCGCAGCTTTTTATGTAAAAACAGGCTATGGAACCGGCGTAGAAAAGGGCAAGGAGCTCCATGAATTTAACGGGGAAATGTATATGCTTGAGACTGCTCTTACCGGCGATGTGTCTCTGGTGCGATGTCGTGCGGCAGACCCTCTGGGGAATCTCGCCTATCACGGAACTAATGAAAATTCAAACCCGCTTATAGCACTTAACAACACTACAACAACCATAGCAGATCCGGATATGATACTGGAAATAGACGAGATAGGCCCCGACAGGATCGTAACCCCCGGAGTCTATGTTGATATGATACTTGAATAGGAGTAATACAATGGATTTTTCACAAATGAACCCAAGAGAATTTATAGCGCGGAAGGTCGCAAATCTTTTGCCTGCGGGAACCGTAGTGAACCTGGGGGTCGGCATCCCTACCATGGCAAGTGATTTTCTCCCGGATAATGTATATGTTCAATCTGAAAACGGTATAATCGGCGTGGGACGCCATGCGGAGCCCGGCGTGCGAAAAGTCGAAAGCTACAGCAATGCTTCCGGCGAGGAAATCATCCCCAAGAAGGGAGCCTGTACCTTTGATGTAAATGTGGCTCTGGGCATGATGCGAAGCGGCAGGGTGGACGCCTCTGTCCTGGGATGCTTTCAGGTAGCCGAAAACGGGGATCTCGCAAACTGGACAATGCCCGGGATGTCCCCGGGAATGGGCGGTGCCATGGATATCGTCACCGGTGTCCGTAAAGTCATTATCGCAACCCGGCACTGCAACAAAAACGGTTCACCGAAGATTGTCAAACGATGCACCTACCCCCTTACAGGCATAGGCGTTGTAGATACGATAATCAC
>CAJOQM010000083.1 GCA_905236845.1 uncultured Lachnospiraceae bacterium
AGGATAAATCCAAAATATTTGTAGTCCGACATTACTATTGTATTATAGATGGCGTGATATGTAATCGCCATCATCAAAAGAGCAACTGTCCCGCAGTAAAAAAGCTTTCTTTTCTTTTTTACAAACGAAATGCCGATACCCACAGCCATGGTGCAGACAGAATGCATAAGTCCAGCGCCGATCCCCCGGATAACAGCCCAGGTGATTGTTATGGAATCTATATTCTGTACGAGTATTATGCAGTTTTCCATAATCGCAAATCCCAGTCCCACAGCAAAGGAAATCTGGATAAGCGTCCGCCTGTTATCTGTAAAAAATATTGCAAGATAAAGCACGGGCAGAGCCTTTACGAGTTCTTCCGTCGCCGGAGATATGGTGGTGCAATAATAAAGAAGGCTCCTGTCTATCATGTTGTACAGGATACCGTTTACTTCCGATACAAACAGGCATACGGTAGTTCCTACTATAATGTATCCGACTATAAGTCTCGCCTTTTTCTCCAGTACAAAAAGGGAAAGCAGCATCGGTACAAAAAAGCAGATATAAAGTACAAGACTTAAATTGTCCATGCGGCAACACCTCCTTTAAGCACGGGAAGAATAATGAGTGAAACAAGCGCAACGCCTGCGCAGGCTCCTATATAAAGAGGCATGATCCCGCCGTATTCCCCGATGAATTTAAACATAATCAAAAAGGCATACAAAACCGCAAGAATATTGTATTTTCTGATAGATCGTATTATACCGACTTCAACGTCATATATGATAATATGCTTAAAATTGTAATAGGCACAGGGGATGATAAACGCAGTAACAACCCCTACGGCTATCTTTATCTCAAGGCTGATATTCATAAAGCAAAAGCCGGCAAAAACAGCAGCAAGTACAAAAGGTATAATAAGCGCCGTTATTCTCGTCTTTATAAAAGCAGAGCTCTTATCATCCACAAGACCGTCCATCTGGCCATAGTTTGCGCTTAAGAAAAACATAAAGCTGCCGATTATTCCAAGCATTCCCACATGGTATCCTCCGAAGAGCTCCTCCTGTGTTGCGATATAAATAACAGAAAAAAGCTCCGCAAACATAAGGCAGGTGACGCCGCTTGTTATCATCTGCAGATACATTGCCTTTTTGGGGCGGAAAAAATTGTATATGCCGTAGACCGCTCCGATAAGGGCACATATAAAAATAATGAGATTCATTATAAGTTCGATATCCATAATCTTCTCCTTAAAGATATTGCGAAATGAAACCCGCCCGGGTATTTTAGCACACTTTCACAAAAAAACAAATCCCCGCTTGCGGTTTACATAACGCAAACGGGGAATAAAATGCAGCCGAGGACATTGTCTGAGCGACTGGCGCCCACCTTCCGCATAACGAATGTAAATTATGTCAGCTTCCAAGCAAATCGTGCCTGCTGATATAGTGGGTGTGGAGGAGCTTATGGGACATCTCTCCCAAAGGCTCACCCAGAAATTCTTCATAACACTGCTTAACCCAGGGATTCTCATGAGATTTGCGGACAGGAAGCCTCTTCTCCTCTTCGTAGATGGCCTTACGCCTCTCCTCAACCTTCTCCCAGGTACGGGGTGCGTTACCGCCGCCGCCAATGCAACCGCCGGGACATGCCATTACTTCTATGAAGTGGTAATCAGCCTTGCCTTCCTTAATCATGTTTATAATCTTCCATGCATTGCCAAGACCATGTGCTATAGCTACCTTTACGATGGTACCGTCCAGATCCACCTGCGCTTCCTTTATGCCTTCAAAGCCACGGGCAGGCTCGAATTCAAGAGGCGCCATATCCTTGCCGGTAACCACTTCGTATACGGTACGAAGAGCCGCCTCCATAACGCCGCCTGTAGCGCCGAATATAAGACCTGCGCCGGATCCAAGCCCGAAGGGATTATCAAATTCCGTATCCTCAAGGTTCGCAAAGTCGATACCTGCGGTCTTTATCATGCGGGCTATCTCCTGCACCGTAAGAACTACATCATAGTCCCTGTAACCGGATGCGTTCATTTCCTCGCGCTTTGCCTCAAATTTCTTGGCTGTACAGGGCATAATGGAAACCGAGCAGATATCTGCAGGATTTATCTTTGCTTTCTCAGCAAAATACGTCTTTATTAGAGGACCAAACATCTGCTGGGGGGATTTGCAGGTAGACAGATGATCTAAGTGATCGTCAAAGAATGTCTCTGCAAACTTTATCCAGGCGGGGCAGCATGATGTGATCATGGGGAGAGTTCCGCCGTTTTTAAGCCTGTAAAGAAGCTCGTTGCCCTCTTCCATGATGGTAAGGTCAGCCGTAAAGTCCGTATCAAAGACCCGGTCAAAACCAATCTTCTTAAGAGCCGTAACCAATCGACCCGTAGAAACCGTTCCGGGATCTTCCCCCAAAGCCTCTGCCACATTTATACGGACAGAAGGAGCGATGGTAGCAACCATCACCTTGCCCTCTTCCATGGCATTATATACTTCCATGGTATCGTCATGGATGGTGATAGCGCCTGTAGGACATACCTGGACGCACTGTCCGCAGTTTACGCAGGGCGTATCAACAAGGCTCTTTCCGTAAGGAGGAACGATCATAGTATCATAACCGCGGTTTTCCTTTGCCATAACTGTGATTCCCTGGACTTCGGAGCAGGTCTCTATGCATCGTCCGCAGAGAATGCACTTACGCATATCCCTTACGATAGACGGTGAAGACTTGTCTACCTTCGCCTTGCGGATGTCCATATCATACTTTGAAGGTTTTGTCATATTCATGCCGCCGGCTACAGCCTGAAGCTCGCAGGAGCCATTGGACTGGCATCCCAGACAATCCATGGGATGGCGGGCCATAATAAGCTCCATGATATCCTTCCTTGCCCTAATAACCTTGGGGCTTGCGGTATGGACTACCATTCCCTCTTCTGCCGGAGTAGAACATGACGCCTGAAGTCCGGGACGTCCGTCTACCTCCACCACGCAAATCCTGCATACAGCCTTCACGGTCTGATCGGGATGATTGCACAAGGTGGGGATCGTTACATTTGCCACCTTTGCAGCGTCCAGAATAGAGGCTCCGTTATCTACAGACACCTGCTGTCCGTCAATAGTTAAATTTATCATCAAAGTACCCTCCCTTCACGGTCGCATACAGGGCAAAAATCCTTGTCTATATGTTTCTCAAAATCATCCGCAAAATTCTGCAGCGCACTTTCAACAGGCACCGTCGCCGAGCGCCCAAGTCCGCAAAAAGCGGTGTTTGCCATTGTTTCCCCAAGACCTCTTATCTTGGCAAGATCCGACATCTTTCCTCTTCCGCTTGAAATCTTTGTCACCAGCTCATAAAGCCTCGTCGTACCCTCGCGGCAGGGAGTACATTTTCCGCAGGACTCTTCCTTGAAGAAATACAGGTTATTTTGAATCATATCAACTATGCAGTTTGTATCGTCAATAACCATAATTGTGCCGCAGCCGAGACGTCCGCCGGATGAAGCCACATAATCTATTTCAAGAGGAATATCAATCTGGTCTTTATTTATAAAAGGAGCCGATGCTCCCCCTGCCTGTACAGCCAAAAGTCCTCTGCCATCAGCGATACCGCCGCAGTAGTCATAAATAAGTTCCTTCAAGTTGATTCCCATCGGGAATTCATAGACACCGCGCTTATTTACATTACCAATTATGGAAAAAAGCTTCGTTCCCGGGGAGCCCTCGGTACCCATGGATCTGTACCAGTCTGCACCCTTATCAAGAATGGGAGCCACATTGGCGATAGTCTCAACATTATTAAGGACGGTGGGTTTTCCGAAAAGACCCTTTATACCGGGGAAAGGCGGCCTGTATCTGGGCTCGCCACGCTTACCCTCGATAGACTCAAACATAGCCGTCTCTTCACCGCAGACATATGCGCCTGCGCCCATACGGAGCTTTACATCAAAGGAGAAATCCGAGCCCATGATATTTTCACCCAGATATCCGTTTTCCTTGCAGCTGTCAATGGCAGCATATAAAACCTCGCGAAGATAGGTATATTCGCCTCGCATATAGATAAAGCCTGTATGGGCGCCGATAGCCTTTCCCATAATGGCCATGCCCTCTATGATGGCGCAGGGATCCTTGGAAAGTAATATCCTATCCTTATTGGTTCCCGGCTCGCCCTCATCGGCATTACATACTATGTATTTCGTATCATTCTCGGTGCTGTTTGCAAACTGAAGCTTCCTGTAGGTAGGGAAGCCTGCACCGCCCCGGCCGCGAAGCCCCGAGTCTTCGAGCACCTTTATTATCTCTTCCCTGCTCATGGAAAGAGCCTTCTTTAAGCCCTCGAATCCTCCTGCCTTTGCATAATCATAGGCATCCTTGGGGTTTATCTTGTCTACATTTCGAAGGAGCACTTTCATTTCTTCCATCATGCCACCTCCTCTCTGATATAGCGCTTGATAACTTCACGCACCGAATCAGCGTTTAAGTTGCCGTATACTTTGTCATTAATCATAATGGCAGGCGAAATATCGCATACGCCAAGACATGGGCTGTATGCCAATGTAAAGCGGTTATCCTCGGTAGTCTCTCCCATCTTTACGCCAAGAAGATCCTCAATGGCTTTAACCACTTCCTCGGCTCCCCTGATATGACATGGTGCGCTCTGGCACATATGAATCACATACTTTCCTCTGTGCTCGGTATAAAGCATATGATAAAACGTGATAAAGCTGTAGACCTGCGTCTGGGGAATGTTCATTTCACGAGCAATGACCGCCGTTACATCCTCGGAAAACACAGGGGTAATCTCCTGTGATTGCAGAATGACCTTCATCAAATGTTCGGGCTTGTCTCTGTAGGGAGCTGCAATCTTTGCTATCTCCACAAGCTTTGAGGCAGGTACCCGGTAAGTCAGATTTCTGTCTTCCATATAAGTAAACCTCCTGGTTGTGTTGCCGGATTATAGCGGATTTTAAAGGTTTAAGCGGCTTATTCGCCGCTGTATTTGCGCCATCTGTCCGACCGTATTTATGTAACCTGAAACAGTTGTATCATTTTTTACGGATAAATGTCAATGATTTGGGCTGACAGCTTTTTAACGTTAAAAATCTCACAAAATACTAAACAGTTGTTAAAAATTTAATTGGTGATATCGCAATAAAAAAGCTGCGGAATATTATGAATATCCCACAGCTTTTTATGGTTCGGAAAATATCGGATTGTAAAAATTAGTTATTTCTAACTGTTAAATTTCACGTTTTATGATCAGACATTCTTAAACCTTGATACCTCATTATTAAGCTGGGCCGAGATTTCCCTGTTTGCTTCCATTTCATTTTGGATGCTGCCCATAACCTTAATCAGATCAGAGGCATTCTCCGCAATGGTGACGATTCCCTTTGCGCTTTCCTCAACAGCAAGGGATTGTCATTAAGACCCGAATTCATTGAATCGATCGTTTCTTTTATCTCACCCGTATCGGCAGCTATGCTGCTAAACAGATTATTCATGTCCTCCGCATCTGTCTCATAATGTGTTACCACATCAACAAACCCGTCATAATCCTTAAGCACTTTTTCATCCATAAGGGCAAGGATGGCTTCTGCATTGTCCGCAAGCCTCTTAACCGCCTGGGTGACCTGGGCACTTATAGACTGGATATTGTTTGCGGATTCGGCACTGCTGTCAGCAAGATCCCTTATCTCATCAGCCACAACCGCAAAGCCCTTTCCCGCTTCACCGGCTCTTGCTGCCTCTATGCTTGCGTTAAGCGAAAGCAGATTTGTCTGGGAACTTATATCAAGTATGTCCCGCGTAAGCTGGTTTATCTTTTCAACACTCCTGCTTTCTTCAAGAGCATCCACAAGCGCAGCTCTTATTTTCTCCATGCTGCTGACTGTCGCATTCTTTCCGTCAACAGTGCTCTTGTACATCTGACCGGCGCACTCCTTTATCTCACTTACGATGCCGGTTCCTTCAGATACGCTGGTGCTCATTTCGTTCACCTTAACGACTATCTCATCGCTTCCGGAGGCTATGGTGCCCACCGTTGCGGACATTTCCTCCATGCTTGCCGACATTTCTTCCATGGTAGCCGATATGCTGTTTGCGCTGTCGTTTGAATCCATAACCTCAGAAGAAACATGATCCGCAGAAACGGTAAGCTCAGAAGAATGATCCTTAAGCTTGCGGATAAGCTCCTGAAGGGTCTCTACGAAATCATTTATACCCTCGCTAAGTCGTCCCACTTCATCCGCTGTGGTCACGGGAACCCTCATTGTAAGGTCACCCTCGTTATTATCAATCTTTTCGATTATATCTCCGATAACCTTGCCGGATTTTCTTGCAGGTGAGGATATCGTCTTTCGAACGGTGATCATAACGCCGACAAAGATCACAATGCAAACGGCAAAAACTATAATTCCCGTCATTGCGGCAGCATTTATGAAATTATCCACCTCGGTTGCAGTGCTTTCAAGTGCCGCATCATATACCTCGGAAAATGCGCTTTCCGCCTCATCGCCCTTAAAGAGCTGAATGGGCATATACTGCTGTGTCAGCTGCGAATTCTTTTTTCCGATTATATTCATGGAAAAAATACTTGTTGCCGTGCTCACCGCAAATGCCACAAACAGCACAAGCAGCATCACAAAAATCCTGGTTCCTATACTTTTTTCATAATGATTCTCCTGTTGGTTTATTGAATAATATACAGTTACCGTATCTGCAGTTTGGGTATTATCATGGAGTCCTTTTAAATTATACAGAACCGCCAAGAAATGTAAAGCGTATGCATTAAATCTTTCCTGCGTATTGTTATATTTATAAAAAAATGATAAACTATG
>CAJOQM010000084.1 GCA_905236845.1 uncultured Lachnospiraceae bacterium
CTCAAATAGATAGTAATTCGATTTCTCATAGCTTTCACTTCCTTTCATTGCATTAAAAACAACTGTGTTATATTATACACAATTTTCTTATGATTGTATATAAAAAATAAAATTCATTTATACTTCTTCACCGTTTTCCTTAAGCTCCTCAAAATACCGGGAAAGGGCGTCTTTCCAGTCCGGAAGCAGGTTAAATCCGTTTGCTTTAAGCTTTGACCTGTCGAGGCGTGAATTTGAAGGACGGGCGGCTTTGGAAAGTCCGTATTCTTCGGTAGATACGGGAGTCACCTTTGTCGTCATCCCCGCCTGTCTGTATATTTCCACCGTAAAGTCATACCAGGAGATAAAATCCCCCTCATTGCAGGCATGATATGTGCCGTATTTATCGGTTTTTGCCATATCGCAAAGAAGTACGGAAAGGTCTTTTGTATATGTGGGAAGGCCAATCTGGTCGTTTACGACCCGCACTTCATCATGATTCTTACCTACGGAAAGCATGGTCTTTACAAAATTCTTTCCGTTCAGCCCGTATACCCAGGAAATACGCACTATAAAATGCTCATCAAGAGTTTCCCTTATGGCCTGCTCTCCCAAAAGCTTTGTCTTTCCGTAGAAATTAAGGGGAGCATAGTCGGTGCTGTCGGGATTCCACGGAGTCTCTCCCTTTCCGTCAAAGACATAATCCGTACTTAAATATATTATCTTTGCCCCTGCTTCCTTTGCCGCAAGAGCAAGGTTTTTCGTACCGCCTTCGTTTACGGATCGGACTTTTTCAGAAAGGTCGTCTTCTTCTGCCATATCTACGGCTGTCCAGGCTGCACAATGCACGATAACATCCGGCGATATATTTTTTATAAGTGTACTCACCGCATCCGCATCCGTTATATCAAGCTTTTCGTAAGGAGCTTTAGTAACTGCACTGCTATCTGCTATGCCCGAATATGCATCCGTCACATCAGAGGCCACCGTCTCCTCTCCCCTTGCGTTTAATTCATTTATCACATCATGCCCAAGCTGCCCGTTTACTCCCGTTACAAATACCTTCATATCAATGCTCCTTTGATTCTTTCGCTTTATACATCCGTGCTGTAAGAAAAATAATTCTCACGCAGACAAGGGCTATTATAACTCAACACGCATCAAAAGTAAAAATATTTTAACCCTGCCCCGGGATAAACTCATCAACCTGTCCAAAAATTCTTTGCATGGTCTTTGTTGTTATGATATCATTGAAGAAGTTTTTTGAACGGAAATATCCAAGGAGGAAAATCAAATATGGAATGTCAATATCCCAATCTCTTAAAGCCCGTAAAAGCAGGCAAATTCATTCTTAAAAACAGACTGCAGTCATCAAACTCTATGCCCCATTTTTCCATGGGACCCGAAGAATACCCCGCAGACCCCATTATCGCACATTTCATGGGACGAAGCAGAGGCGCCGCCTTTGTGACTCTTTGCGGAGTAGACGATAATCTTGACAACGGATTCATACCTGATTCTATGGATTTTTCGCACTTCCCGGATTTCGACATGTATAATCCCAAATGTCAAAACTATATGACAGAGCTTGTAGACGCCATGCACGCCCAGAACACTTTAGTTTCCGGGTCGCTTTTTTCCGCAAACAAAAAGTTTCGTTATATAAACGAAAATGGCGAGCATGAATTCATAAACGCCTGCATAAACAAGCAATTCAAGATGCAGATGGCCGATGGTCCCGACGCCATTATCGATGACAGCCTAGATAAAGAGATCATCCGTAAAATAATAAAATCCTACGGTCAGCGCACGGCTCTCTATAAGAAGCTCGGCTTTGACGCCGTAACCATTCACATGAGCTATCGTGCCCAGCTCCCCAGCCAGTTCCTTTCACCTATTTGCAATAAGCGAACGGATGAATACGGCGGAGACCTTGAAGGGCGGGCGCGCTTTGCCCTTGAGATGCTAGAAGAGGTCCGCAAAGCCGCAGGGAGCGATATGCTTATAGAAATCCAGTTTTCCGCAAAGGAGCCCAAGGGCGGCTATGATATTGATGAGGGTATAGAATTCCTTCGCATGGCAGAAAAATACCTTGATATCGTTCAGGTCCGTTCCGCAGGCGGAGACGAGAACCACCCCATTCCATTTGAGCTTAGAAAGACCCCCTTCCTGAATCTTGCAGCCCGCATCAAGGCTGAAGGCTTTGATTTTCTTGTAAGCAATGTAGGGGGATATTTCGATCCGGCTCTTTCGGATGCGGCTATTAGAGAGGGCAAGGTAGACCTTGTAGCCATGGCAAGGGCATGGATTTCAAATCCCGACTATACAGAGCTCATATCATCAGGACGTGCCGATGACCTGGTTCCCTGTCTTCGATGCAACAAATGCCACGGCAGGGGCAAGGATGATGTATTTGTGACTACCTGCTCCGTAAATCCTCTCTTTGGATTTGAAAAGGTAAGTCCCTATATGGAACGCCCCACAGGCCAAAAGAAAAAGATTGCCATAATAGGCGGAGGCCCCGGTGGCATGAGATCTGCCATATATCTTGCAGACAGAGGACATAATGTGACTATTTACGAAGCTTCAGAAGAGCTCGGCGGAGCCATCAGGCATTCGGATTATGTGCCCTTTAAATGGACATTAAAGGATTACAAAGACTATCTTATCGCCCAGGTTAATAAGAGAAAAAATATAACCGTAAAACTTTCCACACTTCTTCGTGCCGGTGATAAGGAAATCCACGGAAAGTATGACGTTATCATAGCTGCTATCGGCGCAGAGCCTGTTATCCCCAATATTCCGGGAGCCGTAGGCAGCAACGTAACCATTGCCACCCATGCCCTTATGCATTCCGAAGAAATCGGAAAGAACGCAGTCATTATAGGGGGCGGCGAAGTAGGCGTGGAGACGGGAATGTTCCTTGCCCAGTCCGGGCGAAACGTAACCGTCCTTGAAATGCGGGATATCCTGGCGGCTGATTCCACCTGGATTCATTACAGAGATATGATGAAGGAAGAATGGGAAAAAATCGGCACTTTCCATTCCGTTGTAAATGCCACCGCAAAGGAAATCACAGCAGACCATGTGACCTATACCGACAAAGATGGCACCGACCACGAAATCCCCTCGGATTCCGTAATCCTTTCTGTAGGTATGCGGGCAAAGACTGACGATGCTTTGGCGTTTTATGATGATGCTCCCGCCTTCTACATGATAGGCGATTGCAAACGCCCGGGCACCATACAGACTACAAACAGAAACGCTTACGGCGTGTGCATGAATATATAAAAAACCGCTGTTTGAATGTAATTCTATCATTATAATGCGTCAGGTGGGCGCCAGTCGCTCAAACATTGTCCTCGGCTTGCTTTCGTCAAGTTCTCCGGATGGCTTGGTGGCATCCCACCTGCCCGCATTATATAATTTTAATTTTGTTCAATCAGCGTTTCTTAATACCCTACAACCGACGTGCCGCCATCGACAGCCAGGGTCTGGCCGGTAATGGTTGCAGCACAGTCGCTTGAAAGGAAAAGCACTGCATTTGCAATATCCTCAGGAAGGTTAAGCTTCTTCATGGGGATAGGATCTGTGATTTCGGGAGGAGGTGTCTGGGTAACCCAGGGACCCGTCTTTACTGCGCCGGGGGCAACCGCATTTACGCGAACGCCCAGAGATGCCCATTCTACCGCACCCTGCATGGTCATGGATACTACTGCTCCCTTTGCAGCGGCATATCCTGCCGAACACATGGGGGGATGCATTCCTCTTATGGCCGCCATGGATGCGAAATTTACAATGGCGCCGCCCTTTTCCTTCATGGACTTGTTGATGCATTCCTGCATCATAAAGAAAAGTCCCTTTTCATTTACATTTACGAATTTGTCGAATTCTTCCTCTGTGAATTCAAGTCCGGGCATACCACCCATGATTCCCGCACAATTAACCAGCACGTCAATGCCACCGAAATCTGAACAGACTTTGTCGATAACGGGACCTATGGTGGATACATCCGCCAGGTTTACGGAATAGCCCTTCACCTTGCCTAAACTCTCAAATTCCTTTGCCTTTGCGTCGCAGGCTTCCTGTTTCACATCAAGAATCGCAACGGATGCGCCGGATTTTAAGTACTCCCGCACAATGACAGAGCCGATGCCGCCGGTACCGCCGGTTACAACAGCTATCTTTCCGGTAAAATCTACTAACATTTTTGCCTCCTTGTTTTATGGCCCGGTTTCCCGGCCGAAATTTAATGAGAGTATTTTACAATATATCTACGGAAATATAAAGTGGAAATATTGTGAAACTTGTAATAAAAAATCCCCGGCGGACAAGCCGTCGGGGAAAATGTATAGTACTTGAATTATTTCTTTGCAGCTACAGCTGCATCGAACCTGGCAAGCATAGATCTGGGTGATGCATAAGCACGCTCGTATCTGGGGCACTTCTCGTATCCGGGAATACCTGCAAGATACTTAGCGATCTTCTTAAGCTCTTCAAGATCGTAACGGCTCATAAGTGTGATTTCCTCCATAAGAGGTGATCCACCACCATGTACACCGGCTACTGCCTGAGCTGCCTCGAAGGCATCGCAAAGCTTGTTCTCCATCATACGCATTACGCGGTGAGTATTCTCTGTGCTCCATGCGGGGTTTCTCTGGATGTACTTGTTGCAAAGCTCAGCGGTCTCAGGTGCAAAGAAGCTCTCCTCTGTGGGAAGAGATGCACAGATACCACCTGTAAGATCTGCCATGGTCTCATACTCGTGATAGATGTTGTGACCTGCAAGACGACGACCTGCGTTTGTAAGAATCTCATCGGGTACCCACTGACCTGAGGGGAATTCCTGAGCACGCTGTCCTGCCTGCTGACCTGCTGCATATACAAGCTCTGCAGTCTGGATGATATCGCAAAGCTTAGAACGTACATGAGACTCCTTGGCAATGTCATTAACCTCTGCAACGAGAGCTGCCTGGCTTGCTATAACCTCAGAAACAGCGGTCTTGCAGCCGGTGTATGAATGACGATGATAGTGAGCAAACATAAGAGCAAGGTATCCTGCGTAGCGACATACACCCTCGTGGTCGCGGCCGCACATAAATACACGCTCGTAGGGAACGAATACATCATCAAAGATGGTAAGAGACTCAACGTCACCGATCTTTGCGAAGGGAGCGTCAAGGTGAGTCCTCTTGTGGTGAAGTCCGGGAAGAGCCATAAGCTTGATGCCGTCCCAGTCTGCGGGAAGAGCAAAAGCTACTGCATAGTCGCTGTCCTCAGCATCCATGAACTTCGTGGGGTTAACAACAATCTCATCTACGTAGGGAGCGTTGGAGTTACAAATCTTTGCTCCGCGAACGATGATACCCTTGCAGGGCTTGCCGTCGATGCCTACGCCATCAACATTATGCTCTACTACATGCACGAACTGATCGGGATCGGGCTGCTGATGAGCTCTCTTGTACTTCTTGTTACGTGAACCCTTAACGTCTGTCTGTGCGCAGTTTGCAACAAGATCATACTCCTGAAGGTACTCAATGTACTTCTTGAGTCTCTGGTGATACTCTGTGCCGCAAGCCTGATCGCAGTCATAGGTTACGGAATACAGAGCGTTGATAGCGTCGGTACCCATGCACCTCTGCATGCAGCCGCCCACTCTGTGACAGATAAGACGAGTCATAAGCTGCTTAGTCAGAAGGTCTTCCTTGGACTGGTTGATGTGTGTACATCTGTTGTGCTTCTTGCCGTTTCCGTCGTCAATAACGCACACATCAGCATACTCGGGATCGTTTGCGGTATCAAAGCACTGCTTCATAACATATGCGCCGCCCTTTACCCAGTCTGCAAGATCTCTTTCAGCACCCTGCTTACCGTTCGAGCGGTCTACACATTTACCGTTAAGATATACATTGGGCTTCATCTTGAGCAGACGCTCTTTGTACTGTTCATAAGTTCCAATTGCCATTTTTTGACCTCCTTTTAAGTCAGGCTTATTTATGGATTTCGTCACGCACGCATGCATGACACCTGTAAAAAATCATGTACAGTCTATTATAACGGATTGCCCGAATATTTCAACAGAAATTTCGGGGATTTTGGAGAATTCATAATTTTTTAATATTCCCGAGGAATTCTTTTTAACCTTTTTGTAACCCTTTTTGTGATACTATCTAAACGCAAAAGAAATTTTTGCTGATTTAATTAAGCCAAGGAGGAGCGTCTATGAAAACATTAAAGAAAAATTGGATTTTATCTTTTTTATTGATTCAACAATGATAGTGATGAGCCTTGCTGTGTTTACACAGCAGACTGCCCATGCTGCTTCCAGTCTAAGATATAATTACAGATATTGGAACAGCTCTTCGCAGTCGATTAAAAGTGATTGGAGATGGACAGATAATTACAGTCTCGTGAGTTCTCTTCCTTATAACGGCGGCAATGGCCGTACCTTAAACAGCGGCTGGTGGAAGCTGGA
>CAJOQM010000085.1 GCA_905236845.1 uncultured Lachnospiraceae bacterium
ATAGTACCACGGAATGGGATTTGATGCAAGTGAATATTTATGCAATCGCATGAATAATTATTCACAAAAAATTAGCTGTAAATGAACAGCAACTTGTAAAAAACTACCATTGAGTTTATTACATAATGTATGTATAATAGGAAAAGTTTTTGTTTGTATAAGAAAGGGCTTTTATTATGATAAATGCAGGAATAATCGGCGCTACCGGATATGCCGGGGCAGAGCTTGTACGGATTTTATCCAATCATAAGGAAGTATGTATAAAAACGCTGTGCTCAAAGTCATATGCCGGGCAAAAATATTCAGATATATTTGGAAATATGCGGGGTATCGCAGATCACATCCTGCAAAAGGACGATATCGAGAAGCTTTCCAAAGAGGTGGATGTGATATTTACAGCAACGCCCCAGGGGTATCTGGCGGGCGTGCTCACGGAGGAAGTCCTTAAAAATGCAAAGGTAATAGATCTGTCGGCGGATTTTCGCATAAAGGATGTGGCTGTATATGAGAAATGGTACGGCATTGAGCATAAGAGTCCGCAGTTTATAGAAGAGGCTGTATACGGGCTGTGCGAGAAAAACAGGGCTGACATTAAGAGCGCCCGTCTTATTGCAAATCCGGGATGCTATCCTACCTGCTCGTATCTGACCGTATCTCCGGCACTTATGGGCGGATTTATTGATGCAAATACCGTTATTGTCGATGCAAAGAGCGGGACGACGGGTGCCGGACGGGGAGCAAAGACTACTAATCTTTTCTGTGAGGTAAATGATTCCATAAGAGCTTACGGACTTCCGGGGCACAGGCATACGCCGGAGATAGAAGAGCAGCTTTCTGGCGTATCAAAATCTCCTGTGAGGCTTAATTTTTCGCCCCATCTGGTACCGATGATGAGGGGAATCCTCGTTACGGCATATGCGGATCTTAAGGCGAAATCTGACGGATGTTTCCCGTCCGCTGATGAGATACATTCTTATTATAAGGATAAATATGCGGATGAGAGATTTGTCCGGGTTCTTGATAAGGGTGCGTATCCTGAGACCAGATGGGTCAAAGGCTCCGAATATACGGATGTATCCATAGCGGTTGATGAAAGGACAAACCGTCTTATTATGATGGGAGCTATGGATAATATGACAAAGGGAGCAGCGGGACAGGCTGTTCAGAATATGAATATAATGTTTGGTTTTGATGAGGACGAGGGGCTTGGGATGGCTCCCGTATTCCCGTGATGGATATTAATTACAGACAGATGGAGCCCGGAGATTATAATAAGGTAAAGGAGCTTTGGGATCATACAGAGGGCTTTGCCATTCGTTCTATCGATGATTCTCGAGAGGGGATTACGAGGTTTCTTAAGAGAAATCCGGATTTGAGTGTGGTTGCGGTAAATTCAGAGGATAACCGGATTGTCGGCACCATTCTGTGCGGTCAGGACGGGCGTACGGGGACTTTCTATCATGTATGCGTCCACAGAGATTTCAGGCGTCGTGGCATAGGGCAGCATATGGTGGACCGGTGTATGAATGCTTTACGACGTGACGGGATAAATCAGGTGACATTGATAGCCTATGCCGATAATGCTGCCGGAAACGGATTCTGGCACGGGATTGGATGGCAGGAGACTACGGGCGTGAACCGCTATGACTATAAATTAAATGAAGATAATATAATCGACAGAATACACGATTTGTGAGGATGGAAGATGAAAGTAATTGACGGAGGAATAACGGCTGCAAAAGGGTTTTATGCAGCGTCTGCCGGTGCAGGGATTAAATATCAGGGGCGTGACGATATGGCGCTTATATATGTTCCGGATGGAGCAGTAAGCGCAGGAGTGTATACTTCTAACGTCGTAAAAGCGGCGCCCGTCATATATGACAGACAGATTACGGAATCTGAAAGCCCCGTATACGGGGTTATTATTAATTCCGGGATTGCAAATGCCTGTACCGGGGAAGCCGGGATGGAGGTTTGCAGAAAGACTGCCCGGGCGGCAGCCGGTGCGCTAAAGGGTGACGGAGATAATTATCTTGTGGCATCGACGGGGGTAATAGGCTTTGATATTCCCATGGATAGGATAGAGAACGGAATCAGGCTGTTAGCGGAAAATCCTTCCGAATCCCGCCAGGCTGCAAATAAAGCCGCTAAAGCCATTATGACTACCGATACCGTAGAAAAAGAGATAGCAGTTTCATTTGAAGCAGGCGGTAAAACCGCTGTTATCGGAGGCATGTGCAAGGGTTCGGGGATGATTCACCCGAATATGTGCACTATGCTTGCCTTCCTTGGAACTGATGTGAGTATTTCCAAAATGCTGCTTGATAAGGCGCTGAAGGAAATAGTTAAAGATACGTTTAATATGATATCTGTTGATGGAGATACCAGTACGAATGATACTCTGATTGTGCTTGCTGATGGTCTGACGGGAAATGACCGGATTACCGAAGAAGGTCCCGACTATGAAGCTTTCAGGGAGGCTTTAAACTATGTCTGTACAGAGCTTGCAAAGAAGATGGCTTCCGACGGCGAGGGAGCGACTAAGCTTTTTGAAGTCACCGTAAATGGCGCAGATACTAATGAGCATGCAAGGGCGCTTGCAAAGTCCGTAGTTACCTCAAGCCTTACAAAGGCGGCTATATATGGCAGGGACGCTAACTGGGGCAGGATATACTGCGCATTGGGTTATTCGGGAGTTGGTTTTGATCCGGATAAGGTGACGCTTGATTTCGTGAGTCCTGCCGGCAGCATCAGAATAGCAGAAGATGGCAGAGGCACGGATTACTCTGAAGACGAGGCGACAAGGATACTGTCTGAGGACTATGTCACAGCTCTTATTGATATGAATGACGGCGCAGAGTCTGCTACCGCCTGGGGATGCGATCTTACGCATGAATATGTAAGCATAAACGCTGATTACAGGTCGTGACAGTTGACGGATAATGACAATCAGTCGAATGAAAGGAAACACATTATGGATAATGTAATGAACAAATATCTTGAAAAGGCGGAGGTGCTCATTGAGGCGCTGCCTTATATCCAAAGATTCAACAGAAAAATAATCGTAATTAAATATGGCGGATCTGCTATGATAGATGAAGGGCTTAAGATGAATGTGATAGAGGATGCCACCCTTCTTAAGCTTGTAGGATTTAAGCCTATTATCGTCCATGGCGGCGGCAAGGAGATAAGCGCCTGGATGGAAAGAGCCGGGGTTAAGTCCGAATTTTATAATGGCTTTCGGGTAACTGATGCTGCATCTATGGAAATAGTAGAGATGGTGCTTAATAAAGTAAATAAGAGTCTCGTAGAAAAGGTGGAGCAGCTGGGAGTCCATGCCGTGGGAGTAAGTGGCAAGGACGGCGGCATGCTTCATGTGGAAAAGAAGCTTGTAAAGGGTAAAGATATAGGATTTGTGGGAGATGTGACATCTGTAAATCCAAAGATTCTTTACGATCTTCTTGAAAAGGATTTCCTGCCTATTGTAGCGCCGATTGGTCTTGATGATGATTATAATTCGTATAATGTAAATGCGGATGATGCGGCTGCTGCTATTGCAAAGGCTGTAAATGCCGAAAAACTCGCCTATCTGTCGGATGTGGAAGGTGTTTTAAAGGATGCGGACGATCCTTCGAGCCTTATATCGGAGCTTAGGCTGTCTGATGCCGACAGGCTCATAGACGAAGGGATTATCAGCGGAGGTATGATTCCAAAGATAAAAAACTGTGTCGATGTGGTAGAAAGCGGAGTTGAGAGAGTGCATATTCTTGACGGGCGGATACCCCATTGTCTTCTGCTTGAAATCTTTACTAACAAAGGTATCGGTACTGCTATTTTGCGAGATGATGCAGAGAAATATAATAATGAATAAATAAATTGCCGGATGTAAATTTTGAAAGGAAGATAATATGAATACAAAGGAATATATCGAAAAAGCAGAAGAGACACTTCTTCATACATACAACCGTTATCCCGTTGTTTTTGAGAAGGGAGAGGGCGTTTATCTCTATGATACAGATGGAAATAAGTATCTGGATTTCGCTTCCGGAATAGGCGTAATGGGGCTTGGATACGGAAATAAAGAATATACCGATGCTTTGAAGGATCAGGCAGTAAAGCTGCTTCATACTTCAAATCTCTTTTATTCCGATGTGACTGCAAGTGCTGCTATGCGTGTTACGAGAGCATCCGGTATGGACAGGGTATTTTTTACAAACAGCGGGACGGAAGCTGTTGAGGGCGCGATTAAGGCTGCGAAGAAATATGCCTATGACAAGGACGGCACGACAGATCATGAAATCATAGCCTTTAACAGTTCCTTTCATGGACGGAGTCTGGGGGCTTTATCCGTAACGGGCAAGGAATCATACAGAGCGCCTTTTGAGGGACTCATCCCGGGAATCAGATTTGCTGACTTTAATGACATATCCTCAGTCCGGGCATTGGTTAATGAGAAGACCTGCGCAGTTATCGTTGAGGTCGTCCAGGGCGAGGGCGGTATTCATAAGGCTTCCCGGGAATTTATGGAGGGGCTTGAAGCTCTTCGCAGGGAGCATGGGCTTCTTCTTGTCTTTGATGAGATCCAGTGCGGTATGGGACGCACGGGAAAAATGTTTGCATATCAGCATTATAATGTAAAGCCCGATATCGTAACTATGGCAAAGGCTTTGGGGTGCGGAGTCCCCGTGGGATGCTTTGCTTTGACCGAAGATGTGGCGGCGCATTCTCTTGTGCCCGGAGACCACGGCAGCACCTACGGCGGCAATCCCTTTGTTCTGCGGGCTGTTGACAAGGTTCTTGAAATAATGGAGAGGGAAGATGTACCGGGACATGCGCATGAGGCGGCTCAATATTTGACCGGCGAATTGGATAAACTTAAAAATAAATATAATTTTATCGAAGAAATCCGCGGATTGGGTCTTATGGCAGGTATCAAGCTTTCTGATACGCTAAAAGCCGGTGATATTGTAAACGATGCGAGAGATGAAGGCCTTATTATCATTACAGCCGAGGAAAATGTGTTACGTCTCCTTCCGCCTCTTATTATCCAAAAGGAAGATGTGGACAAAGCCGTATCTGTGCTGGACAAAGTTTTTTCGTTGAAATAATTTTGTAATATTTTCTTGAAATCTATTGTAATAATTTAAAATTTAAACTAAAATAACGATGTGATTCTTCGGACGCTCCGGAGTTTTTGAAAGGAGCGTTCTTTATGAAAAAATTCATTATTACAATCAGCATTATTTGCGGTATTACCGGGCTTTGGGCCTGCGGTGACGCCGGGATGGTTTCTTATGAGGAATATTCCGGTGAAGCTGTCCTTGATGCGGAGAATACGGAGGATGCGGCTTTGGTATTGGAAGAATCCGATGAAAGTGCCGCAAATACCTCTGATGTTATTTATGTTGAAGTCGCAGGAGCCGTAAAGTGCCCCGGAGTATATTCGTTTTCCCCGGGAGAGAGGGTTTTTGCTGCCATAGAAGCAGCGGGCGGATTTAGGGATGATGCTTTTACTAGTGATATTAACCGGGCGGCTTTGCTTAATGATGCCGACAAGATTGTCGTTTTGACGCAGGAGGAGGCAAAGTCTGCAAAAGAAGCTGAGACTTCGGCTGCGGCGGAAGATAGCGATACCGAAGCTTCTTCTCTTGTGGATATTAACAGCGCCGATGCTTCCCTTCTTACGTCCCTTCCCGGGATAGGGGATGCCAAGGCGAATGCGATAATAGCCTACCGCGAGGAAAACGGTGCTTTTCTAGATGCTTCGGATATTGTGAATGTATCGGGTATCGGCGAAAGCACGTATGCAAATATAAAGGATCTTATATGTGCTAAATAAGATCGGGCAAAGGAGTAAATCATGGCCAGGAAAGTTTTGGTGGTTGACGACGAAAAACTTATTGTTAAGGGAATTAAGTTTTCCCTGGAGCAGGACGACATGGAAGTCGAGTGTGCATATGACGGTGCGACTGCCCTTTCCATGGCAAAGGAAAATAAATACGATATTATTCTTCTTGACGTGATGCTGCCCGAGATGGACGGTTTTGAAGTTTGTCAGCAGATCAGGGATTTTTCGATGGTGCCTATTATCATGCTTACTGCAAAGAGTGAGGACATGGACAAGATCTTAGGTCTTGAATACGGAGCTGATGATTATATTACAAAGCCCTTCAACGTGCTTGAAGTAAAGGCGAGGATAAAGGCAATCCTTCGGCGTCTCGAGCATTCTAAAGGGGCATCTGTTCAGACCGGCGATGATATGCTTGTTCGGGGAAAGATGAAGGTGGATGTGGAGAGCCGCCGTGTCTATATTGACGGCAGAGAGATCCGGCTCACCTCAAAGGAATTTGATTTGCTCGAACTTCTTATTACCAATCCAAACAAAGTATACAGCCGTGAAGAGCTTATGAAGCTTGTATGGGGAGCAGATTACCCGGGCGATGTCCGGACTGTTGATGTGCACGTGCGCCGTCTTCGGGAAAAGGTAGAAACGAATCCCTCCGAACCCAGGTATGTACATACCAAGTGGGGCACGGGATATTATTTCCAGGATTGATATGGGCTGGCTTTACGATTTAAAAGATTTTTTTGGAAGCATCCGATTTTATGTGATATTGCTTGTTGTATCAGCCGGCTTGGTTCCCCCTGTATTTATTTCCGTTATTCTGCTTGACAATTACCAGGAAAGAGCCATATCCTCCCGAACGACAACGATTATTACCCAAAGCCAGATGCTTGCCGGCGAGATTTCCGAGGAAGGTTATCTTACCGATGGCGGGGATGCTTTGGAAGAAGAGATTGATCTTCTGGGCAATTTTTACAGCGGGCGTATTATGATTGTGGACAGCTCTTTAGAGGTTGTATACGACACCTACAGGCAGGACGTGGGAAAGACCGTGATTTCCTCGGGTGCGATTGAGTGCCTTTCAGGCACCCAGAATTCCAATTATGACGAAGAAAATGAATATTTGGAGATATCCGTGCCTATATCGGCTTCTGATACGGATCGTGTCATAGGCGCTATTCTGGTCGCAGCGTCTACATCTGAAATTTCCGGAAACGCCGGATATATGAGTAACGTTGCATTGGGTTATGTTACGATATTTATTATTTTCATCTTCATAATTGCTATTTTCGGGTCGTACCGGCTTCTTCGGCCCTTTGGGGATATGTCCAGCTCTATTGACCAGATGCAGGCGGATTATGACAATGATGAGCTTGAGATTATGGACTATTACGAGACCCGGCGGATGTCCAGGGCTTTTAATGAGCTTTTGGGCAGGATGAAGGTGGTGGATGATTCCCGGCAGGAATTTGTATCCAATGTGTCCCATGAGCTTAAGACACCTCTTGCATCCATGAAGGTTCTGGCGGACTCGCTTCTTTTGCAGGAGGATGCGCCGGCGGAGCTTTACCGTGAATTTATGGAAGATATTGCAACGGAAATCGACAGGGAAAACGAGATCATTTCCGATTTGCTGACTTTGACGAAGCTTGATAAGACATCCGGCCTCTTAAACATTGAAGATGTGAATATCAAAGAGATGATTGAGCTTATAATAAAGCGCCTTAAGCCTCTTGCGGATAAGAAGGATATAAAGATTTCATTTGAGGTTTTAAAGCCGGTGGTTGCCAGGGTTGATGAAGTTAAGATGATTCTTGTGGTGACGAATCTTATAGAGAACGGGATTAAATACAACAAAGAAGGCGGATATGTAAATGTAAGCCTTAATGCGGATAATCAGTTCTTTTATCTGAAAGTAGAGGATTC
>CAJOQM010000086.1 GCA_905236845.1 uncultured Lachnospiraceae bacterium
ATACTTATCATCGGCAAAACATATCTGCTGTTGGCGGATATCAAGATGTTCATTTTCATAAGAGTATCTTTCCTTTACGTAGTTTACCTGTCGAAATTCATCTGTCGGGGCTTATTTTACTTGTCATGGCAAAGTTTCCCTGTCAAGTATGATAGCACAGAAAGGAATATTTTTACAATAAGAAGGAACAGCTCTGCGCCATCCCTGTTGAAGACTGCTCAGATTTTTGCTATACTTTATCGGATTTTACATCAGGGAGAAGCTGCCATGTATCTTGCGGAAAATTGGAAAAATTATGAAATAATAGACTGCAGCGCCGGTGAAAAGCTTGAGCGTTGGGGGGATTATATGCTCATCCGGCCCGACCCCCAGGTCATCTGGGATACGCCGCACGCTCACAAGGGCTGGAAACATCCCAACGGTCATTATCACAGGAGCAATAAAGGCGGCGGCAGCTGGGAATTTTTTGACCTGCCGGAAAGCTGGAGTATCCGCTACGAAAGCCTCGGCCTTACATTTAATCTAAAGCCCTTTCAGTTCAAGCACACAGGACTCTTCCCCGAGCAGGCTGCAAACTGGGAATGGTTTTCCGGTATTATCAAAGACTCCATTTCAGGCGGCCGTAAGAAGCTGCCAAAAATCCTTAACCTCTTTGCGTATACGGGCGGCGCTACCGTGGCCGCAGCAAAGGCAGGCGCTCATGTAACCCATGTAGACGCATCAAAGGGCATGGTGGCCTGGGCGAAAGAAAATGCCGCAGCCTCGGGCCTTGCCGAAGCCCCCATACGTTATCTCGTGGATGACTGCGTAAAATTCGTAGAGCGGGAAATCAGACGGGGAAATAAATACGACGCCATTATCATGGATCCGCCTTCCTACGGCCGCGGTCCCAAGGGAGAAATCTGGAAAATAGAAGAAAAGATTCATCCCCTTATAAAGCTGTGTGCACAGCTCCTTGCAGAAGAACCTTTATTTTTCCTTGTAAATTCATATACTACGGGATTAGCGCCATCGGTGCTTACATATCTTATAGATACGGAGCTTAAGAACTATCCCGGAAAAACCATATCCGACGAAGTAGGACTGCCGGTTACAAGCAGCTCCCTTGTCCTTCCCTGCGGCGCCGCCGGAAGACGCGAATTTATATAAAAAAAGACGACACCTTTACGGCATCGCCCTTATAAAACATTCCTGAACGGTGCTTACTTCATAAGCGCCGTTCTCTTTTCCCATCTGCCTCTTAAGAAATATGCGCCGCCCCAAATAACGGATATATATCCTGCAAGGCAATGCCCCAGATAAAAGCCCAGAGCTCCCATACCACAGGCATAGCCGAATATAAGCGATAAAGCGATGCGACCGATGACACCGTCCGCAATGGCGATAATCATATTAAGCACTGTATCTCCCACTCCGTTTATAAGCCCCAGCATAGGGCTCATAAGCGCAAAGGACACTACCAGCGTACAGCTTACCTGCAGATATCCCGGCGCCTGGGCAATGACCTCGGGGTCGGATGAAAATATGCCGAAGATCTGCTCCGGAAACAGTAAAAACAACGCACATATAACGACAGCAAATATCATACAAAATCCCACCGAATCATATACACTCCTGCGGACTCTGTCGAATTTACCGGCTGCCATATTCTGCCCCACAAACGAAGCCGTAGCGTCGTTCATAGCCTGGGAGACTATGGTCATCAGCTGGATAAGCTTGTTTGAAACACCGGTCACCGCTACCGCCAGCACTCCGAAGCCGTTTATCTGGGCATTTACAAACAGCATAGATAAATTAATGGCAAGCTGCTTTGCCGCAACAGGAACTCCTATTTTTAAAAGTATATTTAATATCTTTGCATCAGGCTTTAAGCTGGACATCTTAAAATCAAATCCAAATTCTTCCCTTTTTATATACAGATAGACAATAGAAAAAATCGCAGCGGCACTCTGACCTATAAGTGTAGCCCAGGCAGCGCCCACGACACCCCACTTAAACACGCATATGAAAAGATAGTCCAAACCTATGTTTATCACAGTCGCCACCATGACAAAGAGCATAGGGCGTCTGGAATCCCCCATACCTCTCAAGATTCCGCTAAGACCGTTATACAGAGCCACCAGAACATTTACGGATGAAAGAATCACAAGATACACATATGTCGGCTGTATGATTTCATCGGGAGTATTCATAATCCGGAGTATGGGAATACCCAGAGGGATAATGAGCATCAAAAACGCACCCACCACGATGCTCAAAAAAACCACATTTCCTATGACTTTGTTGAGCTCTTCCCTGCGCCCCAGCCCAACTACCTGCGCCACATAAATCTGTCCGCAGACAGCGACCCCCAAAAACAATGAGAACATAAGCATGGTCAGCTGCCCGGCGATGCTTACCGCAGAGAGAGCATCGGTGCCGGCATATTTGCCCACGAAATACATGTCCACAAGATTAAAGCCCACCTGCAGCGCATTTGCTGCCATCATGGGCATCATAAACTTAATCATCCTGCCAAAGATAGGTCCCTTGGTCAGGTCATTTATCATTGATTTTTCATTCATACGGCTATATCCTCCGACGGGATATTCTATCACAGTCCGGGAAAAAATAAAAGGATTGCCGAAAATAAAACAACAAAACGACAACAGAATATAACATATATAAATAAAAACAGACTGCCCTAAAACCAAGCTTTCATGACAGTCTGTATAATAAATTCCAGGGGATTGAGAATAAACACCCTACTCTCTGCGGCTCAAACCGCACTTTGTCTGTTTGCGCCGGGAGATTTCGTCATCCCATATACCTCAAGGCTTCGATAGGATTCTTTTTCGCCGCCTTGTTTGCGGGATAAAGTCCGAATATAACTCCGATGGCTACGGAGAAAGCAACGGATACCCAGACGACGCCCATAGACATGGTAAAGCTAAGGGCATAGTCGCTGTTTGCCGCAACCACCGAGGCTATGCGAAGAGCCACCCAGGAGCCTGCTATGCCTATGCCGCATCCCATAAGGGATACCACCAGGGATTCTATAAGAAACTGGAGCATAATAACAAACCTGCTTGCTCCTATCGCCTTCCTTATGCCAATCTCACGGGTACGCTCCGTAACGGATACAAGCATAATATTCATAATGCCGATACCGCCCACCAAAAGGGATATTGCAGCTATTCCGCCAAGAAGCAGCGCCAGAGTGTTCGTAACGGATTCCATAGCTTCCTGGATAGCGGACTGGTTCATTACATTGTATGCATCCTCGTCTCCGAAGCGGTCCAGAAGATAATTCTCCATGTATTCTTCCGTATCGTCTATATCCACGCCGTCTGCCGCCGCCACAACAAAGCTGGTAATGGAGCTGGTTACGGAATCGGACTGGCGTATCATGGTAGTATAGGGAATGTACGCTTCATATACGGAGCTTGAGCTCGTTGAAGTATCATCATCTTCCAGCACGCCTATTACCGTAAATGTAGTGCCGTTAATGCTGATATCGGAGCCTACGGCATTTACCGTGCCCAAAATCTCCGATGCCACATCATAGCTGATAATAGCGACATTTGTATGATTATCATTGTCCAACCCGTATATAAATCTGCCGCTTGCAAGCTCCAATCCGGCTATATCCGCATATGAAGACGTAGTCCCGTATACTGTGGCGGACTCCGATGTGGATCCGCTTTCTATGGTAAAGCTCTCCTGGCTTAATGCCGCTACGCTGCTAACGGTATCGCTTTGAGCTATCTCGTCCATATCCGAAAGCTTCAAGGGTGTTCCGCCATCGTCGCTAATGGAAACCGTAAGAAGGTCGGTGCCTATGCTGGATATTGAGCTTGTGACGGAATCCGTAGCGCCGGACACAAGTGACACAAGGACTACCAGCGCCATAACACCGATAATTATTCCCAACATGGTGAGAAAGGATCTCATCTTATTGGAGGCTATGGATTTCCAGGCCATCTTGAATGATTGAAATACCATCAGTCTACCTCCTTTACATGGCCGTCCTTTATGCGGATACGGCGGGCGGTCTGCGCTGCGACACCGTCGTCATGAGTGATAAGAACCATGGTATGTCCCGATTCATGCAGCTCATGGAAGAGCTCCATAATCTCTTCACCTGTCTTTGAATCCAGGTTTCCCGTAGGCTCATCCGCAAGGAAAAGCGCAGGCTTTGTCGCCAGAGCCCTGGCTATGGCCACCCTTTGCTGCTGCCCGCCGGAAAGCTCCGTAGGCTTATGCCTCCTTCTTCCCGCAAGACCCACCTTTTCGAGAGCCTCGTCCACGAGCTGTCTGCGCTCTGCCTTCGATACTTTCTGGTATATCAGGGGGAGCTCTACGTTCTCCTCCGCAGTCAGGTTTCCTATGAGATTAAAATTCTGGAATATGAAGCCTATCTCCTTGTTGCGTATCCTGGCAAGCTCGGATTCGGTATATTCCTCTATGGGCTGGTCGTTTAAGTAATAATTCCCTTCATCCGCAATATCAAGGCAGCCTATAATGTTCATCATGGTAGACTTTCCGCTTCCGGAAGGTCCCACGATACCCACAAACTCGCCTTCATGGATGGTAAGGCTTGCGTGGTCCAAAGCACGGACCACGGTATCGCCTATCTCATAAATCTTTGAAACATCGTCGAGTTTTATTATCTCTTTATCAGTTACCACCGGGACCACCTCCCTGTCCGCCGCCTGAATGACCGCCGCCTGAGCTGCCTGACCCGCCTGAACCGCCGCCTGAAGGCATATCACCGCCGGAGGGACCGCCGCCCATGCCTCCCATGCCGCCCATTCCGCTCATATCACTTGAGCTTGAGTCGGTGGAATCTTCTTTTGTATAATAAACCGTATCACCTATGGAAAGACCGCTTGTTATCTCTGCGTATGTGCCGTTTGAAAGACCTACCTCTACCTGGGTCTCACCGGAGAGATTTCCTTCATCATCAGCCTCCGTATATACATAATATCCGTCGCTGCTTTCCACAAGAGCGCTTACGGGGATTACTATAACGTCATTTACTTCCTCTATGTTTATGGTAACAGTAGCGCTCATGCCCGCAAGCATTCCGTCTTCCCGGGGAATAGTCACTTCTACCGTATATGTACCGCTTGAAGAAGAGCTGGCGGATACATCCGTGACCGTTCCGGTAAATTCATCGTCTTCGAAGGCATCAAGGGTAACGGTGGCGTTCTGCCCTATTTCTACGGAACCTATGTCAAGCTCATCTACGCTTACGGAAATAGTAGCTTCATCGCTTGAAGCTATGGTAAATACTTCCGTCGTGCTCACAGTGTATGACGTATCTTCGCTTGAAGAAGATGATGAAGATGACGAGCCCGAAGATCCCGATGAAGACGCCGAGCTTGATGAAGAGCTGTCGGAAGCTGTCTTTGAGCTTGATGAGGAATCATCGGCAGATGATGTGGTATCCGTAGAAGCCGTAGTGTTTGCCGATGCGGCATCAGTGCTCGTGCTTTCGCTTGTGTCGGTCGCAGTACTTGATGATGAATCCGAACCCGACGACGACGATAAGGATGAGCTGCTGCTCGAAGATGCCTCTGTCGCCTGGAATACAGCGGTTATTACAAGACGGTTTCCGGAAGTATTCGCCGTACCCTTAAGCTCTACTTTGCTTACGGTAGCTCCGGATATGGTGATGGCATAGTCATCCTCTGTGGTAAATGCATAGCCGTCGCTTGATGTAAGGACTATCTGCGCTGTATATGAAGTAGACGCTGCAAATGTGCTTCCGGTAAGGTTCCATGTAATTGTTCCCGTATATTCATCTGTCTCCGTAATAGTCATCTGAGGAGCTGCTCCCGTTACGGGGGCCGTTACGGAAAGATTCTTGTTTACATAACTCTCGTCAATAGAAGTATCCGTCGCAGATGAGCTTGTGGAAGATGAACTTGCCGTAATCATCGATCCCGATACATCTATGGAAGCTATGGTAGATACAAGTTCAACATCCTCTGACGAGGTAACAGAGCCTACGGTTCCTTCCGATGAGCCCGAAGAGCTGTCGGATGAACCGGTGTTTATGGAATCTATTACTCCGGAGCTTGAAGCTACTATATATCCGCTCTCATATATTTCTTCCGTGAGAGTCTGCAGCTCCTCAAGGTCTGCGAGCTTTGCGTTATAGGAAATAAGAGTATAATACTCATCCGTACCCTCTTCATCGGAATCATCGTCATCCTCAAGGTCGTCTATCTCGTCCTCAAGGTCGTCTATGGTATCGTTGATATCCACAAGCACCTCGGCGACGCTCGCCACATCTACGGCTGCAAGCTTATCTCCGGCGTTTACGGTCTCACCCTCGGACACCAGAACCTCGGTAATCTCGATATCGCTGGGAATCTCCACGCTTACGGTACCGGTGTTCTCGATGCTTCCCGAAGAATCAATGGTGGTCGCCACATCTCCGCTTTCTGCCTGTGCGGAAGATACCGTGACGGAATCATTGGCGGATGCGCTGTTTGATACCATAAATGTCCTCACACCGATAACAGCGGCGACTACAGCCGCACAGCCTATTACCGCACCTATGATTGCCTTTTTGCGTTTCGCCTTTTTCTTCGGCGATAACGGCCTTGCAGCTTCTGCATTTTTGTCTTTCCTTCCGAACATTTCGCTCTCCTTTCGCGACACAATTTTTTCATGAAATAAAATTAATTTAAATCTGTGTTGGGAAATTGTTTGAATTGTGAAGAAACTGTGTTATACTTCACATAAGCATTTAAAATGCATTTTACTTTATACGGGAGAGCAATATATGACCTTAAAAAATCTTCGTTCAAACGGCGCAAGAATACTGGTAGTGGATGATACTCCCATGAGCCTCAACCAGTTCCGGGGGCTGCTGCGCTCTTCGGGAATAACTGCGGATATGGCTTCAAACGGCTATGAAGCCCTCTCAATGGCTGCGGGAAATGTCTATGATATTATATTTATCGACTATCTCATGCCGGATATGGACGGCACCCAGACTCTCCACAGCATAAAGAGCATGTCCGAAAACAAGAATTCAAACACCCCCTGCATCGTAATAAGCGGAAATGCAGATGCCGACAATGCGGACGCATGGATGGAATCCGGATTTGACGACTGGCTGGCAAAGCCTGTGAAAGCCGATCTTCTTTGCGATATTCTCGTTAAATATATTCCCTCCGGCAAATTGTATGATGCCTCCCTTGCGGAAGAAAATTTGCGGGATGCATCTTTGCAATACCCGGAGAATCTCCCCGACTATTACAAAGCATACAGTGCCATAGAGGATATTGATGCACAAAAAGCTGTGGAAAACTGCGGAGGCGTCGAAGAGCTCGAGGATATACTGGAAACATTCTCCGTGACAGGCAAGGATACTGCAGACCGCATAGAATATGCCCACAGAAACGGAGATATTTCAGGCTATACCATACTGGTACATGCGCTGAAAAGTTCCTCAAGACTCGTCGGAGCGTATAAGCTTGGAGACGAAGCCGAAGCCCTGGAAAATGCAGGTGCCAAGGGAGATATTGATTATATAAACGCAAATTCAGCCTCCGCCGTGGAGAAATACCGCAGGCTCTCCTCCCAAATAGGCGAAGCCCTTAAGGAAGGCAAGGAAACTCCCGAAGACTCTTCTCTTCCCGAAATCAGCGAAAAACGCTTAAATGGTGCATACGAAGCTATATATGAGCTTGTAACGGCGGATGATTTTGACAGCGCAAGAGGCGTATCAAACGCCCTTAGCGGCTATCGCATCCCTCCTTCGGAAAAAGAATTTGTAAACAAGATTAACCTTATGCTGGCCAGGGTCGACCGGGACGGCATAAGAACTCTTATTGAATCGAGGTAAGAATGCAAGACTTCAGTAATTACAGCGTTATATTCCTTTGCAATACCGAAGGATTCATGGAAAGAGCCATGATGGAAGCTCTTCGCAAGGAGGGCTTTAATGTAGTATCAATTCGCCCGAAAGTAAATGAGCTGGGAGCTCTTGATATCATGCCCCAGATCATCCTTTGCTATCTTGATTTCGACGGCGAAGACAACGAGTTCGGGCAGACTCTTGTATATATGCGGGACCGCCTCTCGGAATATCCCGGCGAATTTATGATATTTCTCATCGGGGTGCCCACGGAAATCGACACAGCATACAGGTATGTGGAAGAGCAGAACGTAGTCGAAGCCTTCATACGTCCCCTGAATATGAAAGAAACCATAGAAGAGCTGGAGGAATGTATAGAAGACGAAAGCCATTCTCTTAAGAAAAAGCATATCCTCGTGGTAGACGACGACCCGAATATGCTTAATACCGTCAAAAACTGGCTTAAGGACAGATACCAGATATATATGGCAAATTCGGGCATGAGCGCCCTTTCTTTGCTGGTGCGCCACAAAATCGACCTTGTGCTGCTGGATTATGAAATGCCTGTAATAGACGGAAAGACCGTGCTTGAAATGATCCGCTCTGACGAGAATTCAAAGGATGTCCCCGTTATGTTCCTTACGGCAAAAAGCGACAAGGAGCATGTAATGGGGGTAATGGATCTAAAGCCGGAAAAATATCTTTTAAAATCCATGCCCGTATCCGAGCTTATAGGAAGCGTGGACGAATTCTTTGCGACTCATAAAGACCCGGATATCTGGTAATACTGCGATATATCCGGTGCCTTCTATATCTTTGACACTACCGTCATCAATATCCCTTCTCTTACGGAGATGACCGCATCCCTGTCCGTAAATGCGTTGCTTGTTCCCCTGGGGTCTTTGCTGAAAAGCTCTATATTATCCGCTTCATAAGAGGCGTTCTTTATGCCAACTCCCCTTGCCACATCCGACATAGAAAATACCGAAAGGGAATATCCTTCTTTGGCAGGAAGATGCAGCGTGGCTACGCCGTTTTCCATGATATCCCGGGATGCCCCTCCAAAAATTATAAGCCTTGTATCTTTTCCGCAAATCTCCGCCACACCGCCGCAGGATGCAACATATATCCCCGCCTGAATATTGGCATATGCATGGTCAAACCGCCCGCCCAGGGCGCAGGCTATCTTTATCCACCCAAATCCCCGGGAAACGGCGTGCTTTACCGCAAGCATGGTGTCCGTATCGTCTTTTCTTACCGGATATGCCTTAACGGGAATATCCGTATCTTCGGGCATTTTTGAAGAATCAAAATCCCCGATAATAAGATCCGGGCGCACTCCCAAAAGCTCTGCGTTTTCATACCCCTTATCGCAGGCTATGACATATTCGTCTGCCCCGTCAGTCGCAGCGGCAAATGCGGGAATATCATCAAAAAGGGGGGAATATTCTCCCCCCGTTACTATAAGGCATTTATTCCGTGATTTCATCAGCTTTTACATACCTCTTGTATTCTCCGCCGGTAGCGATATTGCTTACGGCATTTAACGCAGTCCTTACTGCGGGAATATTTATGATTACCAACGTAATCACTGCCTCGGCTCCGATATAAATTATATTATACGTAAGAGAATAGAGCCAGGGATTGCTTAATATCCCTTCCGAAGGCGCATATGCGGCAAAAAATATCACACCCGACATCACCGCAAAAAAATATCTCCCAAGGACGGCAACGATATATCCCGGCGCCGGGCTTTGCACTCTCCTGGACGAAAACAGTCCCGAAAGCCCCAAAGCCCCAAAGGCAAAAATATAATCGCAAAAAAGCTGGGGCAGACTTATTATATATGGATCTAAAGTAAGCTGCACAAGCCCGTAGGCTATAGCGCAGGTAAGCCCCGTTCCCAGCCCGTACCAATAGCCAATAAGAGCTATGATAAACAAAGAGCACAGTGTAATATGCCCTCCCATGGGCATTTTAAACATGGGAATGATCCCCGCCACCGTGGCAAGAGCTACGGCAATAGCCGAAAACACCAGCTTTCGCACGGAATTTTCTCTTTTCTTTCCAAGGAAACCTCTAATAGATGAGCCTGCTATCAAAAGAACAAGAAGCAGGATGATGATAGCTGTGTAGCCCGCTGTTGTCAGAGTATACGAGCCTTCATCGACATTGTAAATTGCAAAAATACCAGACATGATAATCCTCCCTTCGACGGCATTATCCGCATCAGGTCACGGGTCGGAACGAATCCCTCTCAGCCGGATTTACAAATCCAGCTCCCCGGAATACATGATGATGTGGAAGCCTTACGGCAACGTTTGTGACTGTGAAATTATAGATACAATTCTTACAGTTGTCAAGCAGGGATTTAGGGCAAATGCATCAACCTGCCCCGGCGGGAATCGACATCTAATCGCTTCGCACCAATAATATGTACGCCAACCCGCTTCACTACCTTTCTCTCGCAACGGTTGCCGTACATATTATTGTTACGAAGCTGTATATATGTTGATTTATTCCCGCCGGGGCAGGTTGATGCATTTGTCCTGTCTTTCGGGGCGTGCAGAGACGCTCTAAATCTGCTCCTCCAGCCCTTTAAGGATATTGTCCAGGGCGGCTGCCTCCCCGCACTTTTCGCAGAAATCGTCCTTCGCCAGAATATTTCGGGCTTCCTTAATCTGCCCCCGCATAGTGAGGAATTTTTCCATCATCTTTAGCTTTTCCTCATACCCATAGAGGATATAGTCGCAGCGCCGTATAAGGTCATGCGCCCCCTGGCGGCTTATGCCGAATTCCTCCGCAAGCTCCGTCATGGACATATCCCCCTCTACGAGAGCCCCAAAGACCTCCTTTTGCCTGTCTGTCAAAAGCTCCCCATATATATCAAAAAGAAGCCCCCGCTCTACTATCTTTTCCATCTGAAAATCCTTCTAAAATACCTTTCCTGCAGCCAATGTATTCTATCCCCAAAAAATTCCCCCGTCAAGTGCCTGGCGGGGGATGTTTCGGATTAACTGTATTCGTTTTTTACTTCTTTATCTTTACGCTCTTTGCCTTGCTCCAGGAGCCGTAGACCTTTGTGCTGCCGTCTTTTTCGATCTGAACATCGGTCCCGGTGCTGC
>CAJOQM010000087.1 GCA_905236845.1 uncultured Lachnospiraceae bacterium
CCAAAATATGCATCTGTTTATATTATATCTGCCCCTCACAAATTGATGGGTTTATCCTGTTTTTCTTGTTTTAAGCGGATAAATTATGTATAATGAGCCTGTTGAAGGTCAGCACAAGATTTCAGGGGGGAATTCTATGCATCAGCTTTCATTTGAAATCAAAAATGCGGCAGATCTTGATAACGCCGTATCTGCTTTATTAAATTCCAGTTATTATAAAAATTGTTCGTGTGTATATGTGGAAATATCAGATGCCGTAAGAAATAAAGATAACACTAAAAGCATTACGGAAAAGCTTTGCGAAAAGATTCCCGGGATACAAATATCAGGTGCTACCGCCCTTATGGATATACATAACGGCAGCATATCAAACGAAAGCATCTCCCTGTCCTTTACGATTTTTGACAGCTCAAAAGTGAAAATCCTCTCCTATGACGGCTCGAAGATGACGGAAAAAGAAATGGCTAAAGCTCTGCTTTCAGATTTAAAAGCCATTGAAAACGCCGTGTGTGTAAGGCTTTTTATAAATGCCCTTGCCATGAAGGATTCTGCAGCTTTTTTTGATAATTTTGCCCTGACCGGTACGGATCTTCAATTCACAGGTGGTGTCGCCTCCGGCTCATTAAACGGCGACGGCTCCGACATGTATCTTATAAATACAGAAGGAGTCCTTAACTTCGGAGTGTGCGCAGCTGTATTTTCCGGAGAGGATCTTCATGCCAAAAGCATATATTCCCAGGGATGGGTACCCTCGGGCATAGAGCACACCATTACAAAGACAGCTCCCGGAAATATAATACTTGAAATAGACAATGAGCCTGCAGGTGAGCTTTATCATAAATATCTGGGAGTGCCGGTAAACGAAAATCTGGCGCTTGAAATCATGGAATTCCCCCTTATAACCCAAAGAAAGGGGCTTCCTGTGGCAAGAGCCATAATAGGGATAACCGAAGATGGCGGTCTTATGACCACATCCTACCTGAACGAAGGGGAAAAGGTGCGGCTTTCAGTTGCCGTAATTAAGGATATGTTAAAGCGGGCAAAAGAACACGCTGCGGAGCTCGAGCCATTCTGTCCCGAGGCTATGTTTCTGACCATTTGCCTTAACAGATACATGTATCTAAACGACGATCAGCAGCAGGAAGTGAACTTTTACAGCACTCTTTCTCCAAAGGTTTCGGGAGGCTCTTTTACCGGAGAGCTAATACGGATCGGCGATGAGATAATCTGGCTAAACAGCGCCCTTGTCTGCTTTGTTATGCGTGAAGGCGAAGCTGACAGCAGCATATCTTCTGCTTCCTTTCCTGAAATCCCGGTAAAAACAGGAGCCGATAACCGCACACCTCTTATAGACAAAATTTCCAGGTTTATGAAGGTTTCAACCGCAGAGCTTGTGGAGCTTCAGGAAAAGGAAATTCAGGAAAAGCTGGAAGCAAAAGCACAAGCGGAACGGGCAGCAAACGAATCAAAATCTGTATTTTTATCAAGCATGTCCCACGAGATAAGAACCCCTATTAACGCAATCCTCGGAATGGACGAAATGATACTTCGGGAGGCTTCCGATCCCGATATCAGGCAATATGCATCCGTTATAAAAAATTCCGGAGATACGCTTTTAAAGCTTATAAACAATCTTCTTGATCTTACAAAAATAGAAGCAGGGAAAATGGAGCTTATAATATCAGACTACAGCCTTTCTTCCATGCTCTATAATCTTGCCCAGATGACTCATACTCTGGCAAAAGCCAAGGGACTTACTCTTATTACAGATATAAACCCGGATATACCCGATGTTTTATCCGGAGACGAATTAAGAATACGCCAGATAATCCTTAATATCCTTAATAACGCTGTAAAATACACAGAAGAAGGCACAGTTACCTTAAAGGCAGATTACCGAAAAATATCCTCCGACAATATCGCTCTTACCTTTCATGTTACTGATACGGGAATGGGGATAAAAGATGAAGATAAAGAAAAACTCTTTAATGCTTTTGAACGCTTTGACAAAAGGAATAACCGCCTCAAAGAAGGCACGGGGCTGGGGATGATTATTACCCAAAATCTCCTTTCCCTTATGGGAAGCCGCCTGGAATTTGAAAGCACATACGGTAAGGGATCTGATTTTTATTTTACTGTAAATCAGGGGGTCAGCGATTGGTCTCCTACGGGAAAGATCAGCATTACGGAGCCTTTGGAAAAAACTCCCGAAAAAGCAGATGAATCCTATATTAAAATCCCGACGGCAAATATACTTATTGTGGATGATACTCCCGTAAATCTTTTTGTGCTAAGCAAGCTTTTAAAAAGAACAAAGGCCTTTGTAGATGAAGCTGACAGCGGAATAACTGCCGTAAAGATGGCAGCCGAAAATGACTATGATATTATTTTAATGGATGAAAGCATGCCGGATATGAGCGGCACGCAGGCTCTAAACGAGATTAGAAAACTCCCGGGCAAGAACGGAAGGACGCCGGTCATCGCTCTTACGGCTCATGCCATATCGGGCATGAAGGAGCGCTTCCTTAAAGACGGCTTTGACGGATATATCTCAAAGCCCGTTGATTACGCATTGCTCGAGGAAACTCTGGCATCATTTATACCAAAGGAAAAAATCGAAACCTCCAAAGATACACAAAAAGCCGAAAGTAACGCTGATGCACATACAGGCATAAACGGGCTTAACACGGAGGATGCCCTGGAATATTGCGGAGATATGGAGATATATCTGGAGACTCTTAACGAATATATCAAAAGCAAGGATACCTGCATGAATTCCTTGAAAGATTCACTTTCAAAGAACGATACAAAAAGCTTCACCATAAATATACACGGGCTTAAATCTTCTTCCCGCATGATAGGCGCAAATGACTTTGCCGATATGTGCCTTACTTTGGAAAAAGCAGGCGCCGCAGGAGATTCGAAATTCATCCTGGCGAACATCGATAATGCGCTGGAAAAATACGAAACCCTCTGCGGCGATATAATGTCATTTCTCAAGATCGGTCATACTGTTTAGACCTATCATAAGAGTAGATGCGTTGTGAAGAAGCGCCGTGGATGAAGACGGCAAAACGCCGAATCCTCCAAGCCCCATAAGTATTGCATTAAAGATAAGAATAAACCTGTAATTATTGTCTATACGCTTCATTAAAAGCTCGCTTAAGCGGCGAAGACGTACAAGTGCAAAAAGGTCATCCTCAGATATGGTAACGTCCGCTATCTCTCTGGATATGGCGGCTCCCGAGCTCATAGCTACTCCCACGTCCGCTTCGGAAAGCGCAGGAGAATCATTTACTCCGTCTCCTACCATAACTACGGTGCGACCTGCCGCATGCTCTTCCTTAATGAAGTTTGCCTTATCCTCGGGAAGGACCTCGAAATGATATTCATCTACACCCACCTGGGTTGCAATGGAACGGGCGGTCTTTTGACCATCTCCCGTCATCATAACTATCTTTTCAAAGCCCATATCCTTAAGCGCCAGGATAGCATCCTTCGCCTCGTTCTTCAAAGGATCTTCTATAAGTATAACCGCAGCAAGTCTCTCTCCGAGCGACAGATACAATCTGGAATATTCCTCAGGCATTTCATCAAGCTTTTGCTTGTCTTCATCAGAAAGAACAACGCCCTCATCCTCAAAAAGGAAATGGTAGCTTCCGATACGGACTTTTTCTCCGTCTATGCTCGAAGCAATACCGTGAGCTACTACGTATTCCACCTTGGAATGACGCTCTTCGTGATCTATGCCTCTGTCCTTTGCTTCCTTCACGACGGCATTTGCAAGGGAATGCGGATAGTGTTCCTCAAGGCACGCCGCAAGGCGAAGCATCTCAATCTCGTCGTTGTCCCCAAAGGGAACCACCTGCTTCACCCTGGGGGACGCTTCCGTCAGAGTCCCTGTCTTATCAAGTACAATGGTATTTGACTTTGCAAAAGCCTCCATGAACTTACCGCCCTTTACGGATATATGGTTGCTCCCTGCTTCACGCATGGCGGAAAGCACCGCAATAGGCATTGAAAGCTTTAATGCACAGCAAAAATCAACCATAAGGATAGCCGTAGCCCTTGCAACATTCCGGGTGAGCGCAAAAGTAAGCGCCGTAGCGCCCAGCGTCCAGGGAACCAGGCGGTCTGCCATGGAAAATGCTCTTTCTTCTGCTGCGGACTTTAGCTTTTCGGAATCCTCTATCATAGAGATAATCCTGTCGTACCGGCCGCTTCCCGACTCGCTTCTTACCTTTACCAAAAGCTCGCCGTCCTCCACCACAGATCCAGCATAGATATAGCCGCCCTCTTTTTTGTGTACTGCAAGGGGCTCTCCTGTAATAGACGACTGGTTTACCATGGCATCGCCGGATACCACTTCGCCATCGAGAGGAATAAGATTTCCGGTACGGATAATAACAGTATCTCCTGTGTGAACTTCGTCTATACCTACAAGGACTTCTTCTCCGGATTCGGTCTTTACCCAGACTCTGTCTACATTAAGAGCCATGGCAGCTGCCAGATCCTGGACAGACTTTCGCCTGGTCCATTCATCCATAAGGTCGCCTATCTGCAGCATAAATATAACAGAGCCGGCAGTGGCAAAGTCGCCTAAAAGAAGACTTGCGGATATGGAAATCGCATCAAGAACCTCTACGTCGAGGCGTCCTTTGAATATACCCTTAAGTCCCCGGCATATAAAGGGTACAGCTTTTATATTCACTATAATCCTGCGAAGTGAAACAGGCAAAAACATCCTCTTAAAAATACGCTTTACCACCATGAACGCCATTTTGTTCTCATAATCATGGCGTGTCTGCCTGGCGGATGCCAGAGGAAATGTCGAAGGCTCACGGACTGCAAGCTCCCTGCATTCATCATAATCAAATTCCGAAAGACAACGTATAATATCATCTCTGATATCTTTATCAGAAGCACTTCCCTTGGATTTCAGATAACGGGTGCCATATGTGATTACGACATTTGCAGTCCTTTCATTTACCTTTGCCTCTTTGATGCCGGGAATACGCCTTAAATATCCTTCCAGAAGATCTGCCTCTTCCATCAGCATATAACGCTGGCGCATACGGATTCGGAGCCTGCCTTTTGATTCATGTTCAATACGGCAATACATATCTGCCTCCTAATCCTTATGCTCCGGCAGCTTCGGCTTCTGCAAGAATAGCCTTTGCATCGGCTATCTCCTGCTCACGCTCCTTTGCATAGCGCTCATCGTTGATATCCTTTGCGTCTGCGCTGATATCTTCGCAGTTTTCCTTAAGAGTGGTCGCTGTCTTTACCACATCATCCACGCCCCGCATAACGGCCGCTGTGCAATGTGTGTATACCTTCTTTGCATCCTTGCTGGAAAAAATTCTTACTCCTGCCGTTCCTGCAAGAAAACCACAAGCTACCAAACCAAATTTACCCCATCCCATAATGAGTACCTCCTTAAAAGTTTAAGTAAAAAAATCGGGTTACAATGTTTTGTATTAATACAAAATCATCATAACACCGATTTCTCAAAAGTCAAGTAAAATCAAGGTTTGCGGGCGCTAATCTTTCTTCGGAAAATGAAATATAAGATAGCTAATACGAACGAAGTTAAAGCCCAGCTAATCGGATAAACCTGCATGAGTCTTTCGTATGTGGGGTCATTTGCAAACACGGAAAAGACCCAGAATATCCGGACTACACAGACCCCGAATATGGATACCAAAGCAGGAACAGTCGAATAACCGTATCCCCTTAAGGATCCGGAAAATATCTCCATAAGCACGTTTATGCCCTCAAAAGCCAATATATAAAAGAGCCTTGTTCTTCCGATTTCTATAATAACAGGGTCGGAATTAAAAATCCAAAGGATTTGCCTGCCGAAATACAGTAATATAAACGATACAGGCACGGCAACGCCAAGCCCGACACCCATGCAGGTACGGGTTATCTTCCGACATCGGGGGATATTTCCCGCACCGTAGTTTTGACCTATAAAGGTGGTCGCCGCCTGACCGAAGGCGTTTATGGCAAAATACGCCATTATCTCTATATAAAATGCCGCAGATGATGCCGCCATGGCATCGGAGCCCAGGGAATTAATCGCAAACTGCACACACATATTTGACAAAGAAAACACCATGCCCTGGATACCGGCGGGAACGCCAATCTTCAGCATCTGGGAGGCGATCATTCTGTCGGGACGGATTTTATTTAAGCTGACCTTTGTTTCATCGCCTGCCGTCATAAGCCTTCGAAGGAGTAAAAGCGCACTTACAATATTTGCGATAACTGTAGCAATAGCCACTCCTCCCGCAGACATATGGCATATTATTACAAAGAAAAGATTAAGGATAACATTGACGATTCCGCTTATCACAAGGCAGATAAGTGTAGTCCTGGTATCACCCCGGCTCCGCAATATGGCAGCCTCAAAGTTATACAGCAATATGGCAGCCATCCCCGCCATATATATGCGAAGATACACCGCTGCAAGGCTCATTACGGAATCCGGTACCGAAAGAAGCTTTAGTACAGGGACAGTAATAACCTGTCCCGCCAAAGCAAGGGCAACGCCGGATACCAGCGCCATCCAGATGGCAGTATGGACGCCGGCGTCGATTCTGTCGGTGCGCCCAAGTCCTGTGTATCTTGCAATAACCACGGTAGCCCCTATTGAAACGCCCACAAAGAGGTTTATAAAAAGCCCGATAACAGATGCGTTTGAGCCCACTGCCGCCATGGCGTCCGTCCCGGCAAAGGTACCCACTACCGCCACATCTGCCGCATTAAAAAGCTGCTGAAGCATTCCTGTTGCGGCAAGGGGCAAAGCAAAAAGGAGAATCTTATCCCAAAGACTCCCCTCCAGCATATTTACATTTCTTCGTGATTTTGCGTCTGCCATGATTCCTTCTTTCTCTATCCATTACGTTTCAGCCACACGGTATTTTAACGCAAAATAAATTTTTGTCAATCGTTGGATTACTCTTTTTAATCGTGAATCGAACGGGAATGCCGCATCAATCTTTATAGATAAAGAACACCTCCTCATAGAGCCTGTCGGCCAAGTCGCCAACACCGGTGTCTTTATCGGTAAGCCCCGAGATTCCGAAAATTCCGTTTATGTAGTAGTCCGGCGCAGTATCGTTTTGCACGCGGATTTCTATGCTTCCCGGAGTATAGCCATCCTCATATTTGAGATACTCTTCCTCTATTAGCTCCGATCTGTCGGATCCATAATCATTAAAGCTAACGGAAAAATTTTCTGATATAAGACTATCATCTATCCCGTTATCAAGGGTTTGACCGCGGTATGAAAGATTATCCCATCCGTATATGATAAGGGCAGTATCCTCATCAAGCAGGCTCTCATCAAACTCTATGCCTTCCTCCTTTGCAAGAGAGCTATCGAGCATTATCCCATATTCTATGGACTCTTTATCATCTCTTTCCCATATAAGCCTTATGCTGTCGCACTTTAATGCGCCCTCAGGGAGATTCGAAATATCCACACTGACCTCTTTTACATTGTCAAACTCCCTCAAACCCTCTCCGTATGAAATTCCGTCAACCTCGTAATAAACCGAAACATATTCATCATTATCCAAATCATTTGTATCTTCGATAAAACCAATTGCAAATAAATATATAACTCCCGCAACAAAAATAACCGCAAACACATTTGCTGATTTTTTGTTTATATCATCTTCGTTTGTTACCGTAAATGATGAAATGATTACGGATAATATAAAGCAAACAAGAAATACCAAAAAGCAAAGGAACAAAAATTTGCCGCTGTAAGACAAGCCGTAATCAAATTCTCTGTATAAAAACTTATTAAAAAAAACGTTTATGAAAGAGACCGTTTTCCTTCCAAAAATGCACATAAGGAAAATCAATACCAAAGGAATCGCAAAATGAAGCCTGTACAAGGTCAAAAGCAGCATCACGGTTCCGTAAATACACAAAGAATATACCATAAGTGATATCCCAAATCCCGCATAAATACTGATGTTAAAGGAATTTAGCGGCGTTGCGCCATTTATGCTTGAAATGTATATATCTACCGCAAAGGCAAGCGCCAAATTCACAAATGTAAATATCAAGGCCCAGGCAAATATCCCGAAAAATTCCCCCAGAAGCTTGTTTCTGTCAGTTCCCTGAAGGTTTTTTGCCGTATTTTTATCAGATATGCACGCAGGAAGAAAAACTCCCAGATACACAAGCTGCAAAGGTAAAGACATAAGAAGATGAATATTCCCAACCGATGTATATGCATCATCAAAATTTGACGAAAAAGCGATAACTAACGCAAGTATAAAGTATATCAAAAAGCAGGTGATTTTAAAGGGCCATCTGTCAAAAAAGTTTATCCTTGAAAGCGCATATATGTTTCTTATTTCCTCACGCATATTTTACTCCTAATCCTTGCTATATCAACTATATTTTTCATGCTCCGCTCCTTTATGCGTTACCATTCTCTTCATTATTCCATAGGTCATAGATATCGTCTCCCGCCTTGCCGCCTGTTAGATAAATACACACATCCTCAGGGGTGACAGGGGAAGCTTCAAGCCCTAAAGCCTTTGCGCTTTTGGCAAGGTCGCTGTTTGGAGATGCCTTTATGACGAGGCTTTGGCTCATAGCTGACTTTGTGCGGTGCATGATGCTTTCCTGTGGAAGCTTTCCGGAAAACGCATCAAGAATCTCGGCGTTACCCGATATTTCGCACATCATATCCCGCACCTGATCCATATCACCGTAAAATACCTTTTCGCCCTTATTAATGATGATTACTTCCGATAAAAGATGCTCTATTTCCGGCAGAATGTGGCTGGCCACTATGATGTTCCTGGGATGCTCCATATAATCGTTAAGGAGGATCTTTCCTGCAAGCTTTCGCATTTCTATATCCATCCCGTTAAAAGGCTCATCAAACATGGTGACGGGGCACCTGGAGGAAAGCCCGAATATAAAGTGCATAAGGGCCTTTTGCCCTGTGGAAAGATTGCCGAATTTTGCCTTTTGATCAAGATTAAAATATTCGAGAAGCTTTGCCGCAAAGGAAAAATCAAATCCGGGATACGCCCTTCCGTAAAGATCAAGATAATACTTAACCTTTAAGCTGTGATTTATATCCATAACGGGATATGAATGAATGGCCGAAACCTTTGCCTTTGTTTTTTTGCAAGGGTCTAAGCCAAGGACTCGAACCGTCCCCTTTGTAGGCTTTATGGCGCCGTTTACAAGCCGCATTATGGTTGTCTTTCCTGCGCCTGTGGGACCGATTATTCCGGTCATGGCATTTTTTGTAAGGTCCAGGTCAAACCCTCTTATAACTTCGCTTTTCCCAAAGGATCTGTATACACCCTTTAATTCTACAGGATACCCGTCCATATCACTTTTCCTCCTCATCATAAGCTGACACCACTTTATCTATAAGATCCGAAGCGTCTATCCCAAGCTTCTTTGCCTCCGTAACGAGCCTATCAATCATTTCAAGCAAAACACCTTCTGTCTTCTTTTTTCTGATCATGGAAACCGCCCCCGTTTTTACAACCATTGACTGACCTCTCACCTTTTCAAGCTCCCCCGCATCCACCAAAAGCCGAATACCCTTCTGCGCCGTTGCCGGGTTTATGGAAAGCTCCCTGGCGATGTCTATCTGGGAGTAACAATTATCCCCCTCCTTCAGCTTTCCCGAGAGGATATCGTCTTCTATCGCATCTGCAATCTGCCTGAATATGGGAGTGGAGTCATTGAAATTAACCTTCATACTCCCCGCCTCCTGTCTGTATCGCTCTACATTCTGCTACTACATTTCGTTACCACATTACTCTACTAATGTGGTATCATTATAAAAAATCCCCTTGAGTTTGTCAAGGGGAAAATTTATTTTTTTACGAAAGCCTCTTTTGAGCCGCCAGGGATTTTGCGATAAAGTACATTATCCTGCATTCATCCTTCTGCCAGATGCGGTGGCTGTTGGGCTCGGCACACAAAAGACAGCCGTCCGTTTCAGCGTTTAAGCCGATATTTACCACCATATCCATAAGCTTGTCGAGATCTGATGCATCCTCATCAAAATCGGGATTCATCACGGAGTGCATCTTTCCCTTATTATCTTCAGATCACAAACTGCTTCACCACCCCGTCGATATTGCTTGAATTCTGGCTGCTGGTAATATTAACGGATTCCATCTTGTCCGAGATGTCTTTGAGACTGTCGTTTCTTTCGACGATTTCGTTGACAGCCTTTTCGTTCTCACTTGCTGCGGCAGAAACTGCCTTTGCGCTGTCTACGATATTTTTCATGTAATCCTTAAGCCCATGCATGCTTTCGATAATGGCTCTTATGGAATCGCCGATTTCCTTGGACTCTTCTCCGTATTCGTCGGAAACAGTAGCAAACTCCTCAAACTTAACAAGAATATCGTTTTCCATGTAGTCTATGATGTCAGCAAAGCAGCTGCGTACGTTTTCTATGGACACATTGGAGGCATTCACTATCTCCTGTATGTGACCGGCTGTGGTAGCGGATTGCTCCGCCAGACTCGAAATCTCGCCTGCAACCACGGCAAATCCCTTTCCGGCTTCGCCTGCCCGGGCAGCCTCTATGGAGGCATTAAGGGAAAGCAGGTTTGTCTGGGTGCTTATAGAAAGAATATCATCAACCATGGAATTGATATTCTCTATCGCCTTAAGGCCTTCCACAGCTTCATCAATGCTTTGCTTGTGCTGCTCTATCTTGGCCCTGCCGTTTTCAAGAGACTCTCCGGCATTTTCCTTTATCTCCCGGGCTCTGTCTATGAGTCCTTCTGTTACATGCCCGGATTCATCTACTTTATTTGCAATTTCATCTACGGAAGTAAATACAGAATCCACAGCCTCTTCCACCTGGGTTACGGACTGGTTTGTATTTGAGATTCCGGCAAAAAGCTCTTCGGTAATAGCAGCGTTTGTGGTAACGCAGTCAGAAAGCTCATGCATGGCGCCATCCATAGTCTGCGTGGCATCACCGATATCGTCCCGGCAGTCGTTAAGCCTCTCTACGGAATCACGAAGTGCCAAAGCCATATCCCTGGCAGCATTTGCCATCTCGCCAATCTCATCCTTCCTCTTAAAGAAGGGATCTATCTCACCCTGAATAGTAAGGTCAAGAGCGCCGAAACGCTTGATAGCACCTGATATTACAGGAAGAGGACGCATGATAATGGTAGTAAATATCATTGCGGCAACGGCAATAGCTGCGCCGATTATTATCATAATGATTAATACTGTCCTTGATGCGGACTTTGAAGCTGCGAAAACTTCGGCATTCGTATCCTGAATAATGTAGAGCCAGTTGTACATGGGAATATATACATAGGCTGCAATATATCCTGTGCCGTCTTCGGTGAACGTAGTATTCTGAACTTCCTCGGGCTGTTCCTCGACAACAGCTGCCGCAAGATCTGCCATAGCTCCCGAAAGCTCCTCACCAAGAAGCCCTGTACCTGCGCTATCCATAAGATACACATTGTTTGTAAGGTCTATGAGCTTATATGATGCGCTCTCCATGCCGGATACAGGATGCGCCGCAAGCATTTCCGTAAGGGGATCGATGTTTCCGCCTATGCAGACCGTACCTATGAGAGTGCCGTTATCATCCCGGACGGGATACCAGTCTGCTATTACAAGCTTGTCTCCCTGTGCCGTGAAACGAAGGCCTGAAGTATATATACTATCGGACTCTACGGCATCCACATTCGTCATAAGCTCTGCTGCAAAATCGGGATCTTCCCGGACAATATTTCCTATGGCGTCAGGATTTGAATGAAGGAGCTGCTTTGTGGCAAGATCCGTAACCAGCACACCCTCCAGCCTATCCGCATAGATATTTGCCTGATAATCCTGAATAAGGCTTTCCGCTTCGGCAAAAAGCTCTTCATCGCTCATTCCGGTATCTTTCGTACCGTTTAGCTGCTGGATATAGTCAGACCAGATATCGTTTTGGCCTATGAATATAACGGATTTTTCCATGGAACTGAAATACTCGAAAAGAATGCTGGACTGTAGCTGGGCTGCAACCTCCAGCTTATCCTCGGCATCATTTTTGGAAATCTTTGTTACGTTGTTGTTTGTGATAAAAAACAGCACTGCCATGCCGACAACAACCACACAAAGCACAACCAGAGTAATTTTGGTAGATAGTTTTTTCATACGAGCCTCCCTCCGTTTATGAAAAATAACAGACATGGATATTTTACATCAAAAAGTCGAAACATACAAGAAAAATCAGAATATTTGCACAAAAGCTGTTTGTACAAAACGCTGCTACTTCCCCAAATATATTCTCGGCACGCGCTTTGAGATAAGGCAGGCAAGTTCATAATTAAATCTTCCGCTTAAATCCCCAAGCTCTTCTGCAGTGATGCGCTCAGATCCGTCTTGCCCTATCAACGTAACCACATCCCCTGCCGCAGCATCGGGGATATCCGATACATCCGCCATAAACTGATCCATGCAAACTCTCCCCACAATACGGACGCGGCGCCCCCGTATAAGGACTTCACCTTTATTTGAAAGGCTCCTTGGATAGCCGTCTGCATAGCCAAAGCAGATGGTTGCTATCCTCATATCCTTATCCGCCCTGAATGTAGCGCCGTAGCTTACAGCATCTCCCTTATGGATAGTTTTTACCATGGTAATGCGGCTTACAAGCTTCATAACAGGCTTTAGGGGAATATCCTTTACTTCATCCGAAGGTCGAAGACCGTACAGGGAGATTCCCGCCCGGACAAGATCCATATTTGCATAAGGCATATCTATAAGGGCTGCGGAATTTGAACAATGCCAAAGAGGGATGTTTACGCCCTCACCCTCCACCAATTTACGAAATTCCTTAAAGCGGGAAAGCTGGGTATCGGCATCTGCTTTATCCGCAGCATCGGACATATAAAAGTGTGTAAAACACCCTTCGATATTTATATTGGGAAGCTTCGAAATGCGGAAGACTTCCCGGGCAGATTCTCGGTTTACATAATATCCTATCCTGCTCATTCCAGTATCTACAGCTATATGAATGCGCCCAGTAACTCCTGCGGCAACGCATGCATCGGAAAAAGCAAGAGCATTATCATAATCAAATACTGCAAGACCGATATCATATGAAGCCGCATCATCCATGCGCCCTGCAAATACAGGTCCTAAAAGGTTTACAGGCTTTTTGATCCCGGCCTTTCGAAGCTCTATGGCTTCATCCATAGTCGCAACCGCAAAGCCATACAGGTAATCAAGCCCCTCAAGCTTACAAGCCAAAGGCACTGCTCCGTGGCCGTAGCCGTCAGCCTTTATTACGGCTATCATCTTTGCTTTTGAAGCGCCATCCGAAGCCTGCTCATCCAGCCCCTCATACATAAGATTCATATTATATAAAGCAGCGTCAAGGTCTATAAAGGCCGCCGCCCTGTCAAAATCCCGCATCATAATCAAACCTCCGAAAGCACTGCGGATATTGCGTCAATAAGGTCTGATGCCAATACGCTGTAAAGCCCCAGCACAGATGATGCTTCTTCACCCGCAAGACCGTGAATATAGGCTCCCAGCCATGCCGCATCCGATGGCTCTGCTCCTGTGGAAATAAGCCCTGCTATAATCCCCGTAAGGACATCTCCCGAGCCGCCTTTAGCCATGGAATTGTTGCCGCTTGTGTTAATAATCACCCGACCGTTTGACAAGGCTGTTACAGTAGCTGCATCCTTTAATACGCATTCGCATCTGAATTCTTCGCTTATTGCCTTTGCAGAGCCTATAATGTCTTTTTTGACATCATCAACCTCGCATTTAAGAAGCCTTGAAGCTTCCTTAAGGTGAGGCGTCAGCACCTTCTTTGCGGGATACCATGTAAGAAGATGTGACAATTCCTCGCTTGCGGAAACAAGATTTATTCCGTCCGCATCAAGCACCAGGGGAGCACGCCCCAAGGAAAGCAGAGTGTTTAGATTAGAATATGCATCTTCTCCCATGGAAATCCCTGATCCTGCCGCTATTACCGTAGCATCATCCAGGGCGTTTTCAAGCTTTTCTTTCATACGGATGCTGTCTGTATCATAGCTTATAAGCACAGCTTCGGGGAGAGATGATTGCAATATGACCCTGTTTTCTTCCGGTGCAAAGATACGCACAAGGCCGGCTCCTGTCATATATGCGCTCCTTGCCGCAAAAAGGGATGCTCCCGCCATATTGCGGCTCCCCGTAACGCAAAGGACTTTGCCGTAAGTCCCTTTGTTTGAATCGGCTATTCTTTTGGGTAGAGCCAAAAGGTCTGATTTATCCGGATATGAGGCATAAAGCAGCCCTTCTTCAAGGCTTTGCCCGTCTATCCCTATATCACTTACAATAAGTTCCCCTGCGTAAATACGCCCGGGGCATACAAGATGACCGCATTTTGCATATGCGAAAGTCACAGTAATATCTGCCTTAAAGGCAACGCCCAATACTGCGCCGGTATCGGATGAAATACCCGACGGGATATCGATAGCTACCTTTAGCCCGGGCATACCATTAAGGGCTTCTATCTTTTCTGCATAGCTTCCCGTAATATCCCGGGAAAGTCCGGTTCCGAATATGGAATCCACAACCGCTGCCGGCGTTATGTCAACCGGTATATCCGATGCCGCATCCACGCCGTAAGCCTTTAAAATCTCCAGCTGACGAGCGCATTCTTCGGAACAATTATCTATATTTCCTACAATAAAGGGGCGCACATCATACCCCGCCTGGTGCAGCATCCTTGCCAGAGCAAGTCCGTCCCCTCCGTTATTCCCCGTGCCGCAGGCTATAACCACAGGTCCTAAAGAGGCATCCAGGCGCCCCCTTATAACCTCATATACAGAATATGCCGCCCGCTCCATAAGGACGCAAGACGGCACCTTGTATTTTTCCTGTGTGGTTATATCTGCTCTTTTCATTTGATTTGCGTTAAGAGCGATCTTCATCTTCTTTCTCCTTTACAGAGCCCTCATCCGTATCCTCGGGATGATCCTCCTTTTTAATATCAAAAAGCTCATATACATCGCCGGCAAAAAGCCACCTCATGTATGTATACATGTTTTTATCAACCAGCTCCAGGTTCTGCTTGCGGACTACCTTCTGCCGAAGCTCTATCTTCAGGTTTGCGATCCATTCGTTTATTTCGTCTATTTCATGGACATTGGTATGCATGCGGTTAAAACAGCTTACCATAGTCTCCGCCATAAGCTCTTTGTTTGCCTCATCTATACGATAAGGAAGGTCAAGGAGCTCATCTTCATCCATACTTATCTTTTCGTTTATGGAATCAACCAAAGTCTTTCTTTCGTCCATGTTGGAATCTTCATCGTTTTCTTCTTCTGTCTCATGCATATTTGAAACGATGGAATCCATGGCCTCCTGCTTTTGGTTTCGCAATTCATCAAGCTCTGTATTTATGGCGCCCTGGCGCTTTAAAAGCTCATCAACTTTTTGCTCGAGATTCGAGATGGCAGATGTCTTATCCCCTTCAAGGAAAAGCTGATGCCAGTTGTGATCTAAAGCAAGTATGGGAACCTTCTTATCCGCAAGGGCTTCCAATGCCATTTCTTTGGTAAGAATATTAGCCATTATCCGGATTATTCCCCGTTAAGAATCTTATAGGACAGCTGCATGAGACTGTCGGAAAGATGGACATTTTCTACTATTACATCTCTGGGAAGGTCAAGCTCAGTATTGGCAAAATTCCATATGGCCTTTATACCCAATTGAGGCACTAATTCCGCCATCTTTAAAGCATGCTCCTTGGGCATGGTAAAAGCAGCGATGTCAACTTTATTCTCCTTGGCATAATCCCTGAGGTCGTCGATTGACTGCACGGTAAAGCCACGGACGGATTTTCCCACGATTTTGGGGTCATTGTCAAAAAGAGCCGTTATCTTAAAGCCGCGCTTTTCAAACTGCACATAGCCTGCAAGAGCTTTGCCCAGATTTCCGGCACCGATAATGATTACATTATGCGTGTTATCAAGGCCCAGTATTTTTCCTATTTCGGCGTGGAGTTCCTTTACGTTATAGCCGTAGCCCTGCTGGCCGAAACCGCCGAAATTGTTCAGATCCTGACGTATTTGCGAAGCCGTCACATTCATAATATGGCTAAGCTCATTTGAGGAAATACGCTCTATGCCTCTTTCCATAAGGTCTGCCAGATAACGATAATATCTGGGCATTCTCCGGATTACTGCACTGGAGATGATTTTACTCATGTCAGCCCATCCTTTCTGCTATTGCCTTTATAAACTCCGTGCTGTTAAGCACCTTTGGGTTTTCAAGTGAAGTAATATGTGCAAGATCCCCTGTCATAAGTCCGTCTTCAATAGTATCCGTTACGGCTTTTTCAAGCTTATCCGCAAAATCACAAAGATCCTTTAAGCTGTCAAGCTCTCCTCTTTTGCGAAGAGCACCCGTCCATGCGAAAATCGTCGCCACAGGGTTTGTGGACGTCTGCTCGCCCTTAAGATATCTGTAATAATGGCGCTGTACCGTGCCGTGAGCCGCCTCATATTCATATACGCCGGCAGGGGAGACCAGGACACTTGTCATCATGGCAAGAGAGCCGAAGGCAGATGAGATCATATCGCTCATTACATCGCCGTCATAATTTTTAAGAGCCCAGATAAATCCACCCCGGGACTTCATGACCCTGGCTACGGCATCATCTATAAGGGTATAGAAATATTCGATACCCGCTTCCTTAAACTGCTCTCTATATTTTGAAGCGTAAAGCTCCTGGAAAATATCTTTAAATGTATGGTCGTATTTCTTTGAAATAGTGTCCTTAGTGGAAAACCAAAGATCCTGCTTTGTAGAAAGAGCATATTCAAAGCAACTTACCGCAAAACTCTTAATAGACTTTTCCGTATTATGCTGGCCCATAAGGACGCCCGGACCGTCAAATTCGTGAATAACTTCGGAAGTCACATTCCCTGATGAAGATGTAAATACAAGCTCAGCCTTTCCCGCCTCGGGAACCATGATCTCCGTAGCCTTGTATATATCGCCGTAGGCATGACGGGCTATGGTAATAGGCTTATCCCAGTTCTTTACGACAGGGTCTATGCCATTAACAACAATAGGCGCACGGAAAACCGTACCGTCAAGCATGGAGCGGATAGTACCGTTAGGGCTTTTCCACATCTGTTTAAGATCGTATTCATCCATCCTTGCGGCATTTGGAGTAATGGTAGCGCATTTAACGGCTACACCGTATTTTGCCGTAGCTTCTGCAGCATCTTTCGTGACCTGATCGTCGGTTTCATTTCTGTGTTCAAGACCAAGATCGTAATATTCACTCTTTAAATCTATAAAGGGATTTATGAGCTCATCTTTAATCATCTGCCAGAGAATACGGGTCATCTCATCTCCGTCCATCTCTACAAGGGGGGTCGTCATCTGAATTTTTGACATTTTTATCTCCTGTATCTTATTTTTGGCGTTCTATTACTTTACCACAAAATTAACAATCTTTCCAGGCACGAAAATTTCTTTAATAACATTGCCGGAAAGCTTATCTCCCAGGGCGTCCTTTCCTGCAGAAAGAGCCTCGTCCTTTGCGGCATCCTTGGAAATACTGATTACAACCTTTGTCTTTCCGTTTATCTGTACGGGAACCTCGATTTCATCTTCTACAAGATACTTCTCGTCGAATTTTGGCCAGGGAGCTGTAAACACGGATTCCTCATGACCCAGTATCTCCCACGCTTCCTCTGCTATATGAGGCGCAAAAGGCGAAAGAAGTACCGCAAATGTCTCAAGAGTCTCCTTATCCACAGGCGCATTCTTTGCATATGCTATAAGGGAATTGTTATATTCCATAAAGCCTGATATAACGGTGTTTAAGCTAAAAGAATCAAGGCGCTTAGTAATAGTCTTTATAAGACCGTTACGTATCTTTAAAAGCTCAGGAGTCTCTTTTGCGTCCTTGTCCGCATTTTCGTTAAGAAGCTTCCAGAAGCGGGAAAGGAATTTGTACACTCCGTCTATGCCTCTGTCGTCCCACTCCGCATCAAGCTCGGGAGGACCCACAAAAAGCTCATAAAGCCGCAGAGAATCGCAGCCGTAGTCTTCTACAAGATCGTCGGGAGAAATTACATTCCCCTTGGACTTTGACATCTTTATGCCGTTCTTACCCGTTATCATTCCCTGGTTAAAGAGCTTTGTAAAGGGCTCTTCAAAACCTACTACACCGATATCATAAAGGAATTTGGTGTAAAAACGCGCATAAAGCAGATGAAGCACCGCATGCTCCACACCGCCTATATACATGTCTACCGGCAGGTTTTTGTCTGCCTTTTCCCTTGATATAAGCTCTTTATCGTTATGAGGATCCGCATAGCGAAGGAAATACCACGAAGACCCTGCCCACTGGGGCATAGTGTTTGTCTCCCGCTTTGAATCCGCACCGCAGACGGGGCACTTGCAATTTACCCAGCTGTCTATGGCAGCAAGGGGAGATTCGCCGGTACCCGTAGGCTCATAGGACTCTACATCGGGAAGAAGAAGCGGAAGCTCCTCTTCAGGCACGGGCACAGCACCGCACTTGGGACAATGAATTATGGGGATAGGCTCTCCCCAATATCTCTGGCGGGAAAACACCCAATCCCGAAGCTTATAATTAACAGTCTTTTTGCCAAGACCCTTCTCTTCTATTATAAGAGGCGCTTCTTCTTTAAGCTTTGCAGAATCCTTGCCGTCCCATTCGCCGGAATTAATAACGATACCGCTTCCCGTATACGCCTCGGTCATTTCCCCTACGTCCTTTCCGTCGGGAGAAATAACGGGGATAATAGGAAGGTCAAATTTCTTTGCAAACTCAAAATCCCTGTCGTCATGGGCAGGAACGCACATGATGGCGCCGGTACCGTAGTCAGCAAGGACGTAGTCCGATATCCATACGGGCACCTTTGCCTTATTAAGAGGATTAATGCAATAGCTTCCCGTAAATACGCCTGTCTTTTCCTTATCCTGAAGTCTGTCCACATTTGACTTCATTGAAGCATCAAAAATATATTTATCCACGGCTTCTTTATTTTCCGCCGTAGCAAGAGCAGATGCAAGCTCATGCTCGGGGCTTAATACCATAAATGTCGCCCCGTAAAGCGTATCCGGGCGGGTAGTATATATCTTAATGCTCTTATCTGACCCGTCTACCGCAAAGTCAACCTCTGCGCCGTAGCTTTTGCCTATCCAGTCGGATTGCATCTTTTTTACCTTTTCGGGCCAGTCAAGGGTATCAAGGTCTGAAAGAAGGCGCTCCGCATAAGCCGTTATCTTAAGCATCCACTGGCGAAGGTTCTTCTTTGTAACTTCGGCTCCGCACCTTTCGCACTTTCCGTTTACCACCTCTTCATTTGCAAGACCCGTCTTGCACGAAGGGCACCAGTTAATGGGCATCTGCTTTTCGTAAGCAAGACCCTCTTTAAACATCTTTACGAAAATCCACTGGGTCCACTTGTAGTAGTCGGGATCTGTAGTGTTTACTTCCCTGTCCCAGTCATATACAGCGGCAATCTGGTTTATCTGACGCTTTATGTTTTTTATATTTTCCGCTGTGGAAACCGCAGGGTGAGTATGATTTTTGATAGCGTAATTTTCTGCGGGAAGGCCGAATGCGTCCCATCCCATGGGATGAATCACATGGTAGCCCTGATGGATTTTATATCTGCTCCAGACATCGGATATTACATAACCTCTCCAATGTCCTACATGAAGACCGTTACCCGAGGGGTAAGGAAACATATCAAGACAATAATATTTTTTCTTGTCGGGGGCATCGGGATTTACGGGATGCTCCTTCCAGATTTTTGTCCATTTTTCTTCTATTTTCTTGTGATTATAGGGAATACTCATGATAAAATTCCTCCGTAAAAGTGAAAACGCCCTGAACCAGCCATACGGCTAATCCAAGACATTTCCGGGTTGGGCTGTTTAGAGTTTAACAGCAGCAGCTCGTACGAGAATTGAACTCGTGATTCCGCCTTGAGAGGGCGGCGTCTTAACCTCTTGACCAACGAGCCACGCATTAGCGTCGGAAAAACCAACGCTGACTATTCTATATTAAATACAATCAAAATGCAAGCATTTTTTTATTTTTTTTTGCCTCCGAATATTGCCCAGGCTACAAGCAAAATCGAAGCCGCACAAGCTATAACTACAGCAGCTGTTGTTGACATGAATTCACCTCCCTGTTATTCATATCCCTTGGGATTCTGACTCTGCCATTTCCATGATGAAGCACACATATCGTCAAGCGTCCTTTCGGCTTTCCAGTTAAGTTCCGACAAAGCCTTCGACGGATCCGAATAGCATGTGGCAATATCGCCCGGGCGTCTTTCCTTTATTTCATAAGGAATATCTTTGCCGCAGGCTTTTGAAAATGCTTTTACCATATCAAGCACGGAATATCCTACGCCCGTACCCAGATTATAAATATTTGCTCCGGGCTTTTCATTTATCTTTGAAAGAGCGGCGACATGACCCAAAGCCAGATCAACCACATGGATATAATCCCTGACCCCTGTGCCGTCGGGAGTGTCATAATCATCTCCGAACACACCAAGCTTCGGAAGCTTTCCTATGGCAACCTGGGTTATATAAGGCATAAGGTTGTTGGGTATGCCCTTGGGATCTTCTCCTATAAGGCCGCTTTCGTGGGCGCCTACGGGATTAAAATACCGAAGAAGCATTACATGCATAGAGGCATCCGCAGCGCAGATATCCTCAAGAATCTGCTCTATCATGGCTTTTGTAGTACCGTAGGGATTCGTCGTCTTGCCTCTTCCCAAATCTTCCGCAAAAGGAGCGGATTTCGGATTGCCGTATACGGTAGCGGAGGAGCTGAACACCAGATTATTCACATTGTGACGCTGCATTATGTCAACCAGCGTTAAAGTTGCAACCAGATTATTTGTATAATATTTAAGGGGCTCCTTTACCGATTCGCCTACAGCCTTGTATCCCGCAAAATGTATAACGGAATCGATATCTCCTTCCGCCTCAAATATTCTTTCCATTGCCGCTTTGTCGCAGCAATCTTCCTCATAGAACTTTACTTTCTTTCCGGTAATCTGTTCTATGCGGTCTATGGCAACTTTTTTTGAATTGGACAGATTGTCAACTATGACAGGCTCATAACCTGCACCTAAAAGCTCAACTACCGTATGGCTTCCGATGTAACCTGCTCCGCCCGTAACCAATACTGACATTTAATCACCTGTTATGATAATTGCAATTTATTATGATGCAAGTGCCTTCTTTGCTGTATCCGCAAGAGCTGCAAAGCTTTCTGCATCGCTTACTGCAAGCTCGGAAAGCATCTTTCTGTTCATATCAACGCCTGCGCTCTTAAGTCCGTGCATAAAACGGCTGTAGGAAATGCCGTTCATACGTGCAGCCGCATTAATCCTGGCAATCCAAAGTGTCCTCATCTGGCGCTTTCTCTGCTTACGTCCTGCATAGCTTGATGCAAGCGCTCTCATTACGGACTGCTTTGCTACCCTGTACTGCTTGGAACGTGCGCCCCTGTATCCTTTAGCGAGCTTTAATACTCTGTTATGTTTCTTCTTGGCGTTTAAGCCACCTTTAATCCTGGCCATTTTTATTTCCTCCTAAATATTACAGATACGGCAGTATCTTCTTCATGTTCTTCTCGTTTGTCTGATCCGTCATCGCTGCCTTCCTAAGGCCTCTTTTCCTCTTGGAAGTCTTCTTTGTAAGAATGTGGCTCTTATTGGCCTTGTTCCTCTTAAGCTTTCCCGTGCCCGTTGCCTTAAATCTCTTTGCAGCGGAGCTCTTTGTTTTCATCTTAGGCATAGTTATATCCTCCTTATAAAAATTATTGCTTCTTTGCAGCCAATACAAGGCTGATGGTGCGCCCTTCTACCTTCGGCGCCTTTTCTATGGTAGCTACTTCTTCAAGTGCTTCGGCAAAATCATCAAGCACATGCTTGCTGGTACTCATATGAGACATCTCCCGGCCTCTGAAACGCAAAGTGACCTTTACCTTGTCTCCTCTTGCAAGGAACTTCCTTGCCGCATTCATCTTTGTGTTAAGATCGTTGGTATCGATATTGGGACTCATGCGAATCTCCTTGATCTCGGTACCCGACTGCTTCTTACGGTTTTCCTTTTCCTTGCGCTTTTGCTCATAGCGATACTTTCCGTAGTCTATTATCTTTACTACGGGAGGATTGGCCTTGGGCGAAATCTTTACAAGGTCAAGTCCGGCTTCATCCGCCAGATACTGCGCTTCGGCTGCGGACATGATTCCCAGCTGTTCTCCTTCTTCTCCGATCACACGAACTTCCTTGTCACGGATCTGCTCGTTGATCTGCAAATCATTGCTGCTGATGACTTTTTACCTCCATAACAAAAATAGCGGACGGTTAAACCATCCGCTAAAAACACACACCAACACACCTGAAATTGTGCGATGAAAAATGTCTTGTAAATAACCGCGTGCGCCCGATTGCGACGAGGTGAGAGCGGACGGCTCTTCTTTCCGTGGGATTTTCCCAACGGGTGACACTATACCACAGCCGCCCGGGAGTTGTCAAGTGTAAATTTGGTTTAAAATAAACGCATCAATATGTTGTTTGATGATTTTGCGCAGTTTCTTTGCTGCTATGATATGTAAGAAATGCCGCTCTATATATGGCAAACAACATATTGATGCGTTTATACCGTTTATTTCTTTATTATCTCATCCGAGTCCAAAATCACGGTAAATGGGCCGTCGTTAAGTAGAGAGACCTTCATATCCGCCCCAAATATCCCCATCTCACAGCGAATGCCTTCCTCCCGGATTTTATCGGAGCAATATTCATAGAGATCTTGCGCCATGTCGGGAGAACCCGCTTTCGTAAACGACGGGCGGTTGCCCTTGCGGCAGTCAGCATACAGAGTAAACTGGGATATCAAAAGGACAGAAACCTTTCCCGGGTCGTCCACGCTTTTAATATCCAGGTTCGTCTTGCCCTCTTCATCATCAAAGATACGCAGCCTTATAAGCTTTTGCACCATCTTATCCGCTATTTCTTTATCATCGGTATCGGAGACCCCCATAAGCACTACATAGCCCTTGCCTATGGCTCCCGTCACCTCATCATCCACGATGCACATGGCCTTTTTTACTCTCTGTACTACAAATCGCATAGTATATCCTCCTGCATTCTATACGAAAATGGCGGTTTGAAAATGTAATTCATTTCTTTAACAACTCAAAGGTATTCTGTTTTTCTTTCATACTGTTCATTTTTCATTACTTCTCTCCTCGAATTCTTGCCTTTGATTATACCAAACTACATACCCTGTTTCAATTATTTTCATCATTCCGACATCTCTATCTCGCGGATGCGCCATAAGCCTTTCCG
>CAJOQM010000088.1 GCA_905236845.1 uncultured Lachnospiraceae bacterium
CGCGCCCGGAGGGAGCAGCTCGTCTTCAGACAGCAGCGTGACCTGGAGCGGAGCGACGGAAATAACAGCGGCAGGAACCTATGCTAACGGAACATACTCATCTACCACTGCGTCACAGAACGCCCTTCTCGTAAATACGAGCGGAGCTGTTACTCTCACGGGTCCGACTGTTACGAAGACAGGCGGCACCAGCGCAGGAGATGATGAGAGCTTCTATGGGATTAATTCCGGAATAATGTGCAAGGGCGGCGGAACCACAACCATTACCGGTGCGACGATAAATACTGCTGCACCGGGAGCCAATGCGGTATTTAGCTACGGAGGAAACGCCACTACAAACGCAACTTCGGGGGACGGCACCACGGTTGTGATAAGTGATTCTGCGATAACCACTACGGGTAATGGCTCCGGCGGCATTATGACGACGGGCTATGGTACTACCAAGGCAAGCAATCTTACCATCAAGACCTCCGGCGATTCCTCGGCAGCCATCCGCTCCGACAGAGGCGGCGGTGTAGTCACCGTTGACGGCGGCACATATGAGACCTCGGGCACGGGTTCTCCGGCAGTATATGCTACGGCCACGATTACGGTAAGTAATGCCACGCTTAAATCCACTGCTTCTCAGGGTGTGGTAAATGAGGGCGGAAATACTGTGGTATTAAACAATTGCACGGTAAATGCGGGCAATTCCACGCTGGGAAGTCAGGATAATTTTAAGAACGGAATTTTCCTGTATCAGTCAATGTCCGGAGATTCTTCGGACGGAGCTAGCGTACTTACCATGTCCGGTGGCACGATCAACAATTCCTGCGGTCATGTATTTCATGTAACAAATACCAGTGCATCCGTTACCTTGAGCAAAGTAACGATCAACAATACCGACTCCGAGGGAGTATTCCTTTCCGTGTGCGATGATGCATGGAGCGGATTAAGCAATGTCGCAACGGTAAATGCCGAAGATCAGACCATTTCCGGAAATATGCTGGTGGGAAGCGACAGTACCTTAAATCTCAATCTGAAAGGGAACTCTGTATGGACAGGCGCAGTCAGTGGTTCCATAACATCACACAGGGATTCATCCGCCATATCTTCATCTGTGGGTACGGTAAATGTGACAATAGAATCAGGCAGCACATGGACGCTCACTGCGGATACAACGGTTACGTCGCTTACAAATAACGGAACCGTAAATACAAACGGTCATACGCTTACCGTAAGCGGAACATCGGACGGAGGCGGTTCACAGACCGACTCGGGCGGAAGCTCTGACAGTAGCTCCAACACTACGGATTCTACTGCCACGTGCATCGACGTAACTACGGCATCCGTTCCGTCAATAAGCAAAGTAACGCTAAAGAACATAAAGGGCGCAAAGGCAAAGGTTACGATAAAGGCCTCCGGCGATCCCACAAAGTACATCGTTAAGTACAAGACCGCAGGCGGCACGTGGAAGAAAAAGACCGTGAAAAAGACCAGCTTTAAGCTGAACGTAAAGGCGGGGAAAAAGCTGACGGTTAAGGTTATGGCTGTAAATAGCGCGGGCAGGAGTTCCTGGGTTAAGAAAACCATAAAGGTGGATAAAAAATAATGCCTACCGAGCAATAAAATTTTCCACAAAAAAAGTATTTTTTGGATTTATACAGAATAATAATAATGGACGCCCCTTTTAAGGATATTTTGCATGGGATTCCTCAAAGGGGCGTCAGACTGTCCGACAGGAATCAGATGTTTAAGCAGAGGCAAAGCAGCTATGCCCTATATACCTGAAAAATTTGTAGAAGATGTGCTTTCCCGCACGGATATATACGATGTGATATCTCCTGTTGTGGAGCTGAAAAAGCGGGGAGGCAATTATTTTGGGCTGTGTCCTTTCCATGGTGAGAAGACACCGTCCTTTTCCGTGTCAAGGCAGAAGCAGTTATTTTATTGTTTTGGCTGCCATATAGGCGGAAATGCCATAAGCTTTCTGGAGCAGTACGAAAATGAGACATTTGTAGAGGCTGTCGAGGAACTGGCACAGCGGCTTAATATGGCCGTGCCCTATGAGAACGATTCAGCCGCTGCAAGGGCAAGATCCGGGGAACGCTCGGAGATATATGAGGCAAATAAAGAAGCCGCGAACTACTATTATATGGTTTTGAAGTCGCCCGCGGGAAAAAAGGGGCTGGATTATCTGAAGAGCAGAGGCCTGAGCGACGAGACCATCTTGAAATTCGGTCTTGGCTATTCTCCCGCAGCAAGGGACAGCCTGTATAAATATCTAAAGGAAAAAGGGTTTTCCGATGCTGTTCTTCGGGCAGGCGGACTGGTTATCTATACGGATACGGGTCAGGCAAAGGACAGATTTTTCGACAGGGTAATGTTTCCCATACAGGATGCAAACAAGCATGTCATAGGTTTCGGCGGCAGAGTCCTTACGGATGCAAAGCCAAAATACCTTAATACGGCGGAGACGTCTGTATTTGATAAAAGCAGAAATCTCTACGGATTGCATCTTGCAAGGCGCTCGCGCCGGTCGTATATGATACTTTGCGAAGGATATATGGATGTAATTGCAATGCATCAGGCGGGTTTTGACAATGCGGTGGCATCTTTGGGAACGGCGCTGACGCCCGGTCATGCTTCCATAATTAAAAAATATGCCGGTGACAATTCCTTCACATATCTTTGCTATGATAGCGACAATGCCGGCGTTAATGCGGCGCTTCGGGCAATGCCTATTCTAAAGGGAGCCGGGCTTGATGCCCGCATCATAGACATGTCGCCCCACAAAGACCCGGACGAATTTATAAGGGCGCTGGGAGCCGAAGCCTTTGAGGAGAGGATAAACCGTGCAAAGAACGGATTTGTTTTCGGGATTGAAGTGTTGGAGAACTCTTATGATATGAGAGATCCCCAGGGCAGGACGGATTATATAAATGCGGTCGCAGCCCGGGTCGCAGGAATAAAAGATGAGATAGAGCGGGCAAATTATGTAAACTACGTTGCGGAGCGTTATGAAGTGGACGTGGGAAGCTTCAGAAAGAAAGTAACGCAGATTGCCTTAGAAGGAAAGGCGGTTTTTCAGACATATTCGGAGCCTCCCGAAAACGAAGTTCGGTATGACATAGAGTCAAACGATATGAACCGTCCCCAGGGAGTCTTGATAGCGGCCATGGCGCAAAAGCCTGAGATAACGAGGGTAGTAAAGGATTATCTTACTGCAGAGGATTTTGAAGAGGGCATATACAGAAAGCTTGTTACGGAAATCATGAAACAGGCGGATGAGGGACAGGTAAAGCCCCAGATCATCTTAAATATGTTTGACAATGAGGCGGACAGAGCTTTCGTAAGCGCCGTTTTTGAGGAAGACGGGTTAAGCGATATGACCGATGAGGAGCTTTCCGAAGCCGTCAAGGAAACTATTTACAAGATGGTAAAAAGATCCATGGAGACGGCGGCCAAATCCGGTGAAGCCGGTACGGTGCAGGATGTTATTAAAATGCAAAAGAAATTACAGGAACTGCGAAATTTAAAGATATAGCCAAAGAAAGGTGCACACATGAGCGAAAAAAAGAAAACAACAGCAAAGAAGACTGATGAAAAAAAGACCGCCGCAAAGAAGACTACGGCAAAGAAGACAGAGACCGCCGCAAAGAAGGCAACTGCAGCTGCAAAGAAGACCGCAGCAAAGAAGACGGAAACTGCTGCAAAAAAGCCTGCGGCCAAAAAAGCAGCGACTAAAAAGACTGAGGAAAAGAAGACTGCGACCACGGCAAAGAAAACTGCAGTTTCGTCAAAGAAGACCACGGCAAAGAAGACCACGGCAAAGAAGACCGAAGCTGCCACAAAAAAGACCACGGCTACAGCAAAAAAGCCTGTGGCCAAAAAAGCAGCGACTAAAAAGACCGAAGAGAAGAAGACTGCGACCACGGCAAAGAAAACCACGGCTGCTGCAAATAAGACTACGGCGAAAAAGACCGAAGCCGCGTCTAAAAAAACAACGGCAAAAAAGACTGAGCCTGCCAAGAAAACAGAAACTGCCGCAAAGAAGACCACGGCAAAGAAGACAGAGACCGCAGCAAAAAAGCCTTCCACAAAGAAAAAGGACGATACACCCGTTGCGGAAGAGAACGACGGAACAAAGGTATATGATCAGGTGCTTTCGGAGCTTACAGAGCTTGGAAAATCCAGAAAGAGCGTTCTTGAAGAAAGAGAAATCTATGACTATATCAAAGATTATGCCATGGAATCTTCCCAGGTCGAAAAGCTCATGGACGATCTTGAAAAGAACGGCGTGGACATTCTTATGATTGCGGACCAGGAGGACGAGGAAGACATAGAAGACGACGATATCATGGACGATGAAGAGGATCTTGATATCGAAAATCTTGAATTGACAGTCCCCGAGGGCGTCAGCATAGAGGATCCCGTTCGCATGTATCTTAAAGAGATAGGCAAGGTTCCCCTGCTTAGCGCCGAGGAAGAAATAGATCTTGCAAAGCGCATGGAAAAAGGAGATGAGGAAGCCCGAAAGAAGCTGGCGGAGGCAAACCTTCGTCTTGTGGTAAGCATAGCCAAGCGTTATGTGGGAAGAGGCATGCTTTTCCTCGACCTTATCCAGGAGGGCAATCTGGGTCTTATAAAGGCTGTGGAGAAATTTGACTACCACAAGGGGTATAAATTCAGTACATATGCAACATGGTGGATACGACAGGCAATAACCCGTGCTATTGCGGATCAGGCCCGGACTATCCGCATACCCGTGCATATGGTAGAAACCATAAACAAGCTGATACGTGTATCCAGAAGGCTCCTTCAGGAGCTGGGCAGAGAGCCGACTGCAGAGGAGATTGCAAAAGAAATGAATCTCCCCGTGGAAAGAGTACGGGAGATTATGAAGATTTCACAGGAGCCCGTTTCTCTGGAGACGCCCATAGGAGAGGAAGAGGATTCCCATCTGGGAGATTTTATCCAGGACGAAAACGTACCTGTTCCTGCGGATGCTGCTGCATTTACCCTGCTTAAAGAGCAGCTGGTTGATGTGCTGGGAACCCTTACGGAAAGAGAGCAGAAGGTGCTTAGGCTCCGCTTTGGTCTTGACGACGGAAGAGCCCGCACTCTCGAAGAAGTGGGCAGGGAGTTTGACGTTACGAGAGAGCGTATCCGCCAGATAGAGGCAAAGGCTTTAAGAAAGCTTCGTCATCCCTCAAGAAGCCGCAAATTAAAGGATTTCCTTGCGTGATGTCAGTAAGCGACAGGCTTTCAAAACGCCTTGAAGCTGTGGCCGGATTTGTCACAAAAGGAAACGGCATCATAGATATCGGGACAGATCATGCGTATCTTCCCATAGAGCTGATAAGCCGTGGGATTGCTTCGTCTGCTCTGGCTGTGGATGTAAATCCCGGACCTTTGGAAAGGGCAAAGGAAAATATCCGCAAAGCAGGTCTTGAGGATAAGATAAAAATATCCCTTGGAAACGGTCTTTCCGGGGTGGATGATACTGCCGGAAAGAGCATTATAATAGCCGGGATGGGAGGTCCCCTTGCCCTTGGGATATTAGAGGCATATCCGGAAAAAATCGCTGCTTCATCGGAGTTTATATTGCAGATCCAGTCCCGGATTGAGGATTTTCGGAGAGGACTGGAAAAGATCAATATAAAAATAATTGATGAAGATATGGTATTTGAGAACGGAAAGTATTACCCTGTCATAAAGGCGGTGTCGGCAGGGGATTTTCCAAAAGAAGAGCCTTCGGATAAGAAGGATGCAAATGCTTTAAAAAATCTTATACACTACAGATACGGACCTGTTCTTATGGAAAAGAAGTCCGGTGTGCTAATGGAGTTTCTTATATTTGAGAGGGGAATCCTCGACAAGGCAATAGAAGAGATAAAAAGAAACAAGTCTGATTCAAAAGAAACCAAAGAGAAGCTTAAAGAACTGGAAGAGAAGCGTTATTTAAACCGAGAGGCCGAGAGGCTTATGTCCGTATAAAATCCCGGGAAATCGGAGGATATTCATATGACCGTTAACGATATTGTAAATATATTGGAAAAGCGTTCACCTGTTACGGCGGCGGAAGACTGGGACGCAGAGAATGTAGGGCTTCAGGTAGGCGACAGGGATTCATATGTATCAAAGGTATATATAGCCCTGGATGCAACGCCGGAGGTAGTATCGACCGCCATAGAATTAGGCGCCGGAATGATAATTACCCATCACCCCATGATATTCGGAGGAGTCCGGAAGATTAATTCGGATTCGTCACTTGGATGCAGGATATTGGATCTTGCCCGCAGCGGCACGGCGTGTTTTTGCATGCATACAAATTACGATGTGACGGTCATGGCGCAGCATGCTTCGGATATGCTGGGGCTCGTGAATGAAGAAGTCTTCTACAAGACCGGGGAAGATGCAAACGGCAACCCCGAAGGCATAGGAAGGATAGGATTTCTGCAGTCTGACATGAAACTTTCGGAGCTGGCGACCCGGGTTAAGGAAAGGTTTAATATATCTTCCCTTCGGTTTTACGGGAATCCGGATATGCGGGTCCGCAGCGCAGCCATATCTCCGGGAGCCGGACGCAGTATGGTGGGCACCGCTATGAAAAAGGGAGCGGATGTACTTGTTACGGGAGATATAGATCACCATACAGGAATAGATTCCGCAGCTGACGGGCTTTGTATTATTGATGCGGGGCATTACGGGATAGAGCATATATTCGTAAATGAGGTTTGTGATTATCTGACCCGGGCTTTTGCGCAAGCCGGAGAAAAGATAGAGATTATAAAAGCTCCGGATAAAAATCCTTTTGAGGTGATATAGTCATGAAACAGGAATTTGACGTAAAAATAAAAGGAAACACAATATCGGTTTCCCAGGGGACGACTTTTGAAACCATAGCCGAAAGATACAGGGATGAATACGATTCGCCCATTATGCTGGCTTATTTTAACGGAAGATACAGAGAGCTTTTCAAGAGGATTTCCGAGGACGGAGTATTGGAGTTCGTGACTTTCAGAGAAAAGTCCGGCTTTATGACATACAGAAGAAGCGTCATACTCCTTATGCTAAAGAGTCTCCACAGCGTTAAATCCGTCGAAACAAAAAATGCTACGGCTCATGTGCTTTTTACTATGGACAACGCATATTATTGCGAGCTCTTTTCGGGTGATACAAAGATTCCCGTTTCCGGGGAAATGCTTTCGGAAATTGAAAACCATATGAGAAGGCTTGTAAAGGAAGACGTACCTTTCATGAAGCATACGGTTCATGTGGAGAAAGCCAAGAAGATTTTTACGGAACGCTCTCTTCCGGACAAAAAGAGGCTCTTTGAATACAGGCGCTCTTCCAATGTAAATATATACAATCTTGACGGATATGAGGATTATTTTTACGGATATATGCTTCCTCACACCGGTCTTATAGGCGGTTTTGAGCTGAAGCTTCATGGAGACGGATTTTTCCTTAAGATGTCTACTGTTGACGAGCCCTATGGTAATGTGCATGAGATGAAGTTCCGTCCGAAGCTCTTTGACCAGATGCTAAACGGCAGCAAGTGGGCTTTTACCATGGATATGGCTACCATCGGAGCCCTTAACGACAGGATTGTGAGCGGCGATATGGAGGATATGATACTTGCCCAGGATGCGGTCCAGGAAAGGGAAATAGCCCAGATAGCCCGGACTATAGCTGAGGACGGCAGCAAGAAATTTATCCTTATAGCAGGACCGTCCTCATCGGGAAAAACAACATTTGCCCACAGGCTTTCGGTACAGCTTTATGCCCAGGGAATGCATCCTCATCCCATCGGTCTGGACGATTTTTTCATAAACCGGGAAGATATGATTCCCCAGCCGGACGGTTCTCTTGACTTTGAAGATATATCCGTTCTTGATATAGAGGAATTTAACAATGTCTGCGAGAGGCTCCTTGCGGGAGAAGAGGTGGATATGCCTACCTTCAATTTCCTTGAGGGAAGGAGAGAATACCGCGGAAAGAAGCTTAAAATGGAAGAGGACGATATCCTTGTCATAGAGGGTATCCACGGACTTAATCCCAGGACTACATACAGACTGCCCGATGAAAATAAATTCCGAGTATACATAAGCGCCCTTACCCAGCTTAAGGTAGATGAGCATAATTGCGTTTCCACCCGTGACGGGCGGCTTATCCGGCGAATGATCCGGGATGACAGAACCCGGGGAAACAACGCCCAGACGACTTTGAAACGCTGGGACAGCGTAGGGAGCGGTGAGGAGAGACATATTTTCCCTTATCAGGAAAATGCGGATGTAATGTTCAATTCGGCGCTTATTTACGAGCTTCCCATATTAAAGCCGTATGTTGAGCCGCTGCTTTTTGCGGTACCCAAGGACAGCCCGGAATATCCGGAAGCCAAGAGACTGTTGAAATTCCTGGACTATTGCCTGCCATATCCTTCGGAGGCGATAGAGAAAAATTCGATATTACGTGAATTTATCGGGGGAAGTTGCTTTAATGTATAAGGAGCGCAGGAAACGCTTTAATCAGCGTTTCCATAATAAATCCGGGGGGAGTGAATAAAAACCGGAGGTGTTTATTATGCGGGAAAAATTAACGAGATTTATGTATGGAAGGTATGGCGGCAACGATGAGCTTTCCAGGTTTCTTCTTATAGCCTGGGTTATTATGTTTGTCGCATCCATGATACTCGAGAGAATGAGCGGTATTGCCGGCAGGATTGGCAGTGCGCTTAATTGGATCACGTTTATTATTGTTATATGGCAGCTTTTCAGGGTGTTATCCCGGAATATCTATGCAAGGCAGCGGGAAAATGCAAAATTTCTGCAATTAAAAGATAAGGTCACGGGACTTTTTCATAAGAACAGGGACACGGCTCATTATAAATATTTCAAGTGTCCCGGATGCAGGCAAAAGGTAAGAGTTCCCAAAGGCAGAGGACATATTGAAATAACCTGTCCCAGATGCAGGGCAAGGTTTGTAAAAAAGAGCTGAAAATATCCCGGTGCGGTGTACAAGGGAATGTTGATGGTGCGGAGTTAAGACATGTTCGGCTATGTGAATGTGAACAAAGATGATTTGAGCGAAAAGGACAGGCAGATATACCAGTCCTATTATTGCGGTCTGTGTCATGAGCTTAATAAGCTGGGAGGAAAGAAAGCCCAGATTCTTTTGAATTATGACATGACATTTCTTATAGTCCTTCTTGCGGGGCTTTATGAGCTGGAAGATGAAGTGTCGGAGTTTATGTGTCCCCTGCATCCTGCGGGCAAAAAGATTCGAAGAATCAACGATGCTACCGAGTATGCGGCGGATATGAATATCCTTCTTTCGTATCAGAATTTTGCCGACGATTACAAGGACGGCGGAACAAAACACGGAAAGCTTATGATGGCGCTTTTGAGAAAAGATTATGAAAGAATTTTTTCCCGGTATCCCCGTCAGGGAAAAGCTCTGGAAAAAGCTATGAAAGAGCTGTGGGCAGCAGAAGAAAGAAACGAAGAAAACATAGATCTTGTCGCCGGTATCACGGGAGAAATGCTTGCAGAGATATTTGCCTGGGACGACAGAATGTGGGCTGATGACCTGCGGACACTGGGATTTTATATGGGCAAATTCATATATATTATGGATGCCTATGAAGATATTGATAAGGATGTCAGAAAAGGCGATTACAACGTGCTTGAAAAGACATACAGAAGTGACCGCCGGGAGTTTGATGCTTTCAGCAATATGCTGCTGACCAGTATGATGAGCGAGTGCGCAAAGACATTTGAGCGCATGCCTGTTATACATAATGCTTCAATACTGAGAAATATCCTTTACTCGGGAGTATGGACAAGGTTTGAAATAACCCGTATGAAGAGGCAGCGCAGCGAAGAAAAGAAAATGAATGCCAAAAGAAAGAGGATGGTAAAGATGTCGGATTCTGCCGGCAAAAAAGTTATCCGCAAAGGCACACAGAAAACAAAGGCAAAGAGAAACAGTGATAAGAAATCCTTATGAAGTCCTTGGCATAAAAGATGATGCTTCGGATGAAGAAGTAAAAAAAGCATACAGGGTCTTAAGCAGAAAATATCACCCGGATGCAAATATAAACAATCCCAACCGGGAACAGGCGGAAGAACGCTTTAAACAGGTGCAGGAAGCCTATGAGCAGATAATGAAAGCCCGGCAACGGGGTGAAAGCGGCTACGGCTATACAGACGGTCCGGATTACGGGGGAGCCCATTCCGGAGCCGGAGCACAGAGCAGATACGGATATGCAGACAGAGAAAGCGGTGCGTATTGGGGTGGATTTGGTCCTTTCGGCGCTTTCGGAAGCTTCGGAGGATTTGGTCCGAGAGGAGGAAGCTATACTTATAATGCGGCATACAGCTCTTCTGATTCACCCCGGATGCGGGAGGCGCTGGATCTTATCCGGAGCCAGCGATACAGAGAGGCTTTGCAGGTGCTTTCGCAGATTTCCCAGAGAAACGGGCGGTGGTATTATTTTTCCGCAGTTTCCAATGCAGGCATAGGAAATAACGTCACGGCTTTGCAGATGATACGTACTGCGGTGCAGATGGAGCCTTCAAATACCGAATACCGCAGATTTATGGAGCAGCTTGAAGGCGCCGGTGCATGGTATAATGACCGGGGAACGGGATACAGCAGCGTAAGCATAAGCCCTGCTACCTGCTGCAGCGCATTGTGCATGTTTAATCTTTGCTTTGGTTCGATGGGCGGATTTTGTTTTCCGTTTTGACGTTTTGGGGGAGTTATGAGTAACAGGAAAAAAATCAAAAATAAAAACGTGGCAAAATCCGGACGCCTGAATCTGAAAGAGGAAATAGTAAATCCTCTTTATATTATAGCGCCTGTTTTTATCCTGGGGATAATCCCCCTTCTTCTGGGGCTTCATATCTATGATTGCGGGTATGAGATTTTCCCGTTTTTCCCTGACAGTAATGCGACTCAATATGACTTTTATCTTTATGCGAAGCTGATAGGAGTATATGTGGCTCTTTTCATTATAGCGGCAGTTTTTCTGTGGTCGTTTCTTTCAAAGCAGCAGATAAAAAAGATTCCAAAGACGTTTATATTGCTTGGGGCAGCGGCAATTTTGGCTCTTCTTTCCGCTCTTTTCGGCGGACACACAAAATATGCTTTTTTGGGCTCATATGATATGTTTGTAACCGTGATTGCCGTTATAGGATATCTTGCAATATGCCTTTATTTCTATCTTTTTATAGACAGCGAGAAAATGATAGAATATATCGCAAGGATAGGCGGTGTGTTTGTTGGCGTTCTTCTTGTCATAGGTGTCTTTCAGGCTTTCGGCGCTGATTTTTTCCAGACGGTATCCGGCATAAGAGTGCTTGCCGGACCCTTTCACCAGGAGTATGTATCTATGATATCCAATACTCCTGATATTATGAATATAACTCTATCCCACGGAGACAATGTGTCCGGATATCTTGCCATTATGATTCCCCTTACGGTTTCCATGATATTTTTTTTCAGGGAAAAAAAGAGAAAGATAATAGCGGGGATATTTTTTGTATGCGAGATTATAATTGCGGTTGGCATAGATACGGCTTCAGTAAAAATAGCGTCTGTATTAACTATTGTAATTGCCGCCGTTATTTTTCTTTATCAGAAAAGAAAAATATTCTACGGAGTTGTTTGCGCCTTCGCTGCCCTGCTTATTGCGGGTGTTATCCTGGTAATGACCGTGCCTTCTTTAAAGCAGCTGATGAGCGATACTTTCATTTATCCTCTTGCATCCGAAGACGGAACCGTCGCATCCATATATACGGGGGATGAGGAATTTACCTTTGTTATGAAGGATGGATCGGAGCTGATAGTTACTTATACCCTGCCTGAAGGAGCGGAGCTTTCCGAAGAAACCTATACCCGGGGGACAGTAAGCATCACAGACGGAGAGGGGAACGCCGCAGGATACGGTGTCGAAACATCCTATGATGAAGAAAACGGCGTGATTATGACGGTGGCTGTGGATAATCATACATGGGATGTGGTCTACGGAACCGATGGTACATACTGGTATAGGACTGCTGCGTTAAAGCTTACAAAGATTACCGAGGATGTGGAAAAGGCAAATATTTTTCCGGCGGGATTTTTCACCATGCGCGGTCAGATCTGGAACAGGGCTTTGCCCAGGATATTAAAGCATATTATCATAGGCGCCGGCGCCAACTGCTTTGGATGGGACTGTTCCCAGACGGATTATGTCTTTGACAAATATAACGGCATGGAGCTTTTGTATGATGTAAAGGCACATAATTATTATATAAATACAGCCATCGAAGAAGGGGCGCTCGGGTTTGGCTGCATTATGGTTTTCCTCTTGATATATTTGATATCAAGCATTAAAATTTATTGGGAGTTCAGCTTAAAGAGGCTCAAAAACGATCGGCTCTTTGCCGTTGGATGCGCCTGCATGATTGCATGCATATGGTATCTTATAAACGGCTTTGCTAACGATTCCTATATCGGCATCGCTCCGATTTTCTGGGGAATGACAGGAATGGGTATGGCTATAAATCACAGGATAAAGTATAATATAGAAAATAACGATTGACGAAAGGAGCGATATGTTATGGATGTAGCAGTATGTAAAAGATGCGGAAAGATGTATGATACGACCTTCGGAAGATATTGCCCGAATTGCGTAAAGCTCTATGATGAAGAATATAAAAAAGTAAAGGATTATCTCTGGGATCACAAGAATTCCACGATGACAGAGGTTGCCGAGGCCTGCGAGGTCTCGACGAAGACTATAAAAGAATGGATTCGGGAGGAAAAGATCGAATTCAAAAATGCCGAAGGCAGCGGGATGTTTTGCGAATCCTGCGGAAAAGCCATATCTTCGGGCAAATATTGTGAGGCATGCAAGCAAAATCTGGCGAATATCCTCAAGGAGGCTATCCCTCATAAGATTGAAGGTCATGCAAATACCGAAAAACCCAAGGATACTACAAGCAAACTTCGTTTTATTGACAGCTCCAGGGGATAAAGGGCGGCTGTGTCCGCTGAAAGTATGGATTTAGATCGCCTTAACCGGCGTTTTAATAAAACATTATGAAAGGAGTTTTTCATATGGAAAAACAGGATTTCCTGCGAAACGACATGTCGTTTTCGGTATTTTCCGAAGATGACCTGAAGATTCGTTTTGCAGCAGAGCGTCCCAGAGGAGGGGGGCGAGGATGAGGTAAAGGAGATAAAGACAGCCTGTCGGGCGTGTATCTCCAGATGCGGCGTAATAGCCACGGTAAAGAATGGTCGGGTAGTCTCCCTCAAGGGAAACCCCGAATGTCCCATGGCCAAGGGGCATATGTGCGCAAAGGGTCTGGCCGGAATCCAGGCGCTCTACAATCCCAATCGCAACAAATATCCCATGATACGCATGGGAGAGCGGGGCGAGAACAAATGGAAGCGCATATCCTGGGATGAGGCCTTCGATATCATTTCAGACAAACTCTTAGAAGCAAAGAAGGATTACGGTGCGGAAACCGTGCTTGGTTCTACAGGCGGCGGCGGTAATCCTCAGTTTTTCAGTATTGCACGCTTTATGAATATATTCGGCTCGCCGAACTGGTTCGAGCCGGGCAGTTCACAGTGCTATCTGCCCAGAAGCTGTACATACCAGCTTATGTACGGCGGGACAAATCCAAGTATAGCAGATTCAAATTCAAAGGAAATCTACTACGCCAAGGGAACGAAGATGAAGTGTCTTGTCCTTTGGGGTACGGATCCTTCGTACTCTTCCCCTGCATGCGGAGGAGCGGCTCTTGCTGCCATGAGGGCAGAGGGGGTAAAGACTGTGGTTATAGATCCCAGGATGACTCCTGATGCCGCAAAGGCCGATATCTGGCTTCAGATACGCCCCGGTACGGATGTGGCTCTGGAGATGACCTGGATAAATTATATAATACAAAACAAGCTTTATGATCATGACTTTATTCTGAAATGGACGAATCTTCCCTATCTGGTAAATACGGAAACGAAGCTCTTTAAGCGGGGAAAATTGGGCGAGAAGAAATTTATGCTCAATATGCCCGGAGAACCGGATGAATTTTATGTATATGACAAGAAATCCGGCGAGGCGAAGGTTCTTGAATATCCCTGGAATGACGACTACGATGTGGAGCTCGATGCCGAGGTTATGGTAGACGGCGTCCTTCACAAGACGGGATTTCGGCTCCTTAAAGAGAGGATGGAGGAGTGGACTATTGACAGGGCTGCCGAGATTTGCTGGCTTCCTGCGGATCTTATCGAGCAGGCTATAAATATGTATGCAAAGAATACTCCCGGAGGCATAGCCATTGGCGTAGCTACGGACCATTCGCCAAATTCATCCCAGGCGGCGCAATGCGCATGTACGCTGGATGCCCTTATGGGTAATGTCGAAAAGCCCGGGACCTGCCTCCAGAGATTCCTTACATCCGGCGTTACGCCCATGGGCGACTTTAATATCATGCCCGCTACGGATAAATTGGCGCCGGAGCAGGTAGTTAAGCGTCTCGGCGGTAATGAGTACAAGGGAATGAATCTGTGGAAATGTTCCCATGCGCCTACGATCATCGAGGCTATGGAGACCGGAAAGCCCTATCCTATCCGGGTGTGGCTCGAGCGCTCCGGCAATAAATGGGTAAATGTGGCGGACGGACAGCGCTGGGTAAAGGCGGCGGCCAATATTCCCTTTATAGTCCATATGTATATGTATCCGACTTCGTTTTCCGCTTATGCGGATATGCTGCTTCCCACCGAGGAATGGCTGGAGACGGATATGATAGTAGAAAACTGCAACAAGATCCTGGCTCGCCAGTCTACGACGCACCTGTGGGAGACCATGGATGAATCCATGATATGGTCCAGGCTTTGCAAGCGCCTGGGTGAAAAGGGCGACGAGGGGTGCCGTATGGCATTTGACAAGGAATCTATGGGTATTAACAAGCCCTATTGGGATTCCATGGAGGAAATCCTGGATTATTCTCTGGAGCCTGCCGGGATTACGTTTAAGCAGCTTAAAGAAGAAGGCGTCCATGAATTCTGCACCGAGGATGAATACAGGCGATATTATGTCTACAAGAATCCGGACCCCGACCTGGGAGGAAAGCCTACGGGCTTTGTGACTCCGTCGAGGAAGATGGAAATATATTTCGAGACCTGGATTACGCTCTCAAGGACAGGCGTGCCTCTGGCATCATGTCCACTGCCTCCG